>JAIXPV010000350.1 GCA_027486105.1 Runella sp.
CTGATATTTTCCAAGGCTGGTGCCTCACGAATATCGTCGGTATAAGGCTTGAATGACAATCCCCATACTGCAATGGTTTTGCCAGTCAAATCCCCGTCAAAATGTTTTTTTACCAGCGGAATCATTTTGGTTTTTTGCGCCTCGTTGACTTCCATTACTGATTTCAACACTTTGAACTCGTAATTATATTCCTCCGACGTTTTGGCCAAGGCTTGAACATCTTTGGGGAAGCAGCTTCCGCCATACCCGATACCCGCAAACAGGAAACGCTTTCCGATGCGACTATCCGTTCCGATTCCTTTGCGAACGTTATCTACATCAGCACCCGCCAACTCACAAAGGTTCGCAATTTCGTTCATAAACGTAATTTTCATCGCTAAGAAAGAATTGGCCGCGTATTTGGTCATTTCTGCCGAGCGCTCGTCCATAAAAATAACGGGGTTACCCTGGCGAACCAGCGGTGCGTATAGCTTTTCCATTACTTTTTTGGCTCTTTCTGAGCGCGTTCCTACCACTACCCGGTCGGGCTTCATAAAGTCTTCTACCGCTACCCCTTCTCTCAAGAATTCAGGATTAGAAACCACATCAAACTCTACTTTGGCGTTTTTGGCAATAGCGGCACCCACTTTTTCTGCGGTGCCCACAGGAACGGTACTTTTATCAACGATAACCGCATATTCTTCCATGATTTTTCCCAAATCATCGGCTACCTTTAGAATATATTTCAAATCGGCCGAGCCATCTTCACCAGGAGGCGTAGGCAATGCCAAAAATATCACCTGCGCATCTTTGATTCCATCAGCCAAATTGGTTGTAAACTTCAACCGACCTTCTGCCACGTTGCGATGGAAAAGCACGTCCAACCCAGGTTCATAAATCGGAATAATTCCGTTGTTCAGCTTTTCAACTTTTTTAATATCAATATCAATACAAGTCACTTGAATCCCTGTTTCGGAAAAACAAGTTCCCGTTACAAGTCCTACGTATCCGGTTCCTACTACTGCTATTTTCATAAATCGCTGTTTGTTGGTTATTATTTTATTCCGCTTTGGAATTCTATAAATTTAAGAAATCTAAAAATTGTATTTTTTTTAGCTTATAAAATCGCCTCAAAATTAGAAGAATTTTGGCAATCCCTCTAAATCAAACGCATATTTGTCTATGCATCATTGATTTTACGGTAA
The DNA here is from genome assembly GCA_027486105.1 of Runella sp. Taxonomy (GTDB): domain Bacteria; phylum Bacteroidota; class Bacteroidia; order Cytophagales; family Spirosomataceae; genus Runella. The sequence continues at coordinate 1,185 of JAIXPV010000350.1, forward strand.
ACACCCAATTTTTTCAAGAAATAATATTACCTAAAAATTCGTTGTTAAGACAAATTTTCTTTATCCTTTTAATCATTGCTTCAAAATACATTTGAGCTGTTATTCAATACACACCAAATCCAAAATTGTGCCAACCACCGAAATGCTAACTGGTTCTTGGCATAATCATTGAGTAAGCATACATTAGAGAAACTGAATCAACAACTATACCTTTCACTTGTTACGACTATGATGGCAGAAATTGCAGAAAACCAAGAATTGATTGCACAGTCAGTCCGTGATTTTGCAGCGCGTCTGATTCAACCTCACGTTCGGGCTTGGGACGAAAATCAGTATTTCCCCGTCGAAATTTTCCATCAACTTGGAGCATTGGGCGTAATGGGCATATTGGTTCCTGAGTCTTACGGTGGCGCAGGATTGGGCTACCGTGAATACGTAACTGCAATAGTTGAATTGAGCAAAATAGACCCTTCCATCGGCCTTTCGATGGCCGCCCATAACTCACTGTGTACCAACCACATTTTAATGTTTGGCAACGAAGCCCAAAAGCAAAATTACCTCCCAAAACTTGCGTCGGGCGAATGGATTGGCGCATGGGGCCTGACCGAACCCAATACGGGCTCCGATGCTGGAAATATGCGAACCGTTGCCGTCAAAGACGGAGAATATTGGGTTTTGAATGGCGCTAAAAACTTCATTACCCACGGCAAAAGCGGCAATGTAGCCGTTGTGATTGCGCGGACCGGTGCCCCAGGCGATAAACGGGGTGCTACGGCTTTTATCCTCGAACGAAATACGCCTGGATTTTCGGCGGGAAAGAAAGAAGATAAACTAGGTATGAGGGCTTCCGAAACAGCAGAACTGATTTTTCAGGATTGTCGGATTCACGAAAGTCAGGTGTTGGGGGAAGTGGGAGAAGGATTTATTCAGTCACTAAAAATCTTGGATGGTGGCCGCATTTCTATTGCTGCTTTGAGTTTAGGGACCGCCATTGGTGCTTATGAAGCGGCTTTGGCATATTCCAAAGAACGCCATCAGTTTGGAAAAGCGATTTCGCAGTTTCAGGCCATTGCGTTTAAATTGGCCGATATGTTCACTGAAATTGAAGCCGCTAAATTACTGGTTTACGACGCCGCCGACCGCAAAGACCGGGGCGAAACCGTTACGCTACAAAGCGCCACGGCCAAATATTATGCTTCTGAGGTATCGGTACGGGTAGCCAACGAAGCCGTGCAGATTTTCGGTGGATATGGTTTTACGAAGGATTATCCCGTAGAAAAATTTTACCGCGACTGCAAACTGTGCACCATCGGTGAAGGAACGAGCGAAATTCAGAAACTGGTCATTTCAAGAGAAATTTTGAAATAATATCCGTAGGGGCAGGCCCGCTTGCATCTGCCCAAATCGGTTATCCAAATCGGCTGCCCAATTGCATCAATCCAAATCGGTTACTCTTTAATCCATCAAAACAGACATAAAACAAAAAAGGGCAGGCGGAAAGCCTGCCCCTACGATTATTTAACCCTTACTCAGGTTTTCCGTCATCGACGATGTTGGGCTCAAGGGTATCGATGAGCGCATTTTCATCTTCATTGACTTTGGCCCGGATTTTGGCTTCCAGTTCTTCCGTAAGTTCTGGATTGTCTTTCAGCAATTGTTTTACGGCATCACGGCCTTGCGATAGGCGGTTGCCGTCGTAGCTAAACCAGGAACCTGATTTTTTAACAATCTCCAACTCCACCGCCAAGTCGATGATTTCACCCACTTTGGAGATACCTTCTCCATACATGATGTCAAATTCGATGACCTTAAACGGTGGTGCCAATTTGTTTTTCACCACCTTCACTTTGGTACGGTTACCCGTGATATTGTCGGCGCTTTCTTTGATTTGACCGATACGACGAATATCCAAGCGAACCGACGCGTAATATTTCAGGGCATTACCACCCGTGGTGGTTTCGGGGCTACCAAACATAACGCCGATTTTATCGCGCAACTGGTTGATAAAGATACAGCAACAGTTGGTACGGTTGATTACCCCCGTCAATTTACGCAAAGCCTGCGACATCAAACGGGCCTGTAAACCCATCTTGCTGTCGCCCATTTCACCTTCGATTTCTGCCTTTGGTACAAGGGCCGCCACAGAGTCAATCACGATAATATCAATGGCACCCGAAGAAATTAAATGTTCGGCAATTTCGAGCGCTTGCTCTCCATTATCGGGCTGAGAAATCAATAAATTTTGGGTATCGATCCCTAATTTTTGGGCATAACTGCGGTCAAAAGCGTGCTCGGCATCAATGAAGGCGGCCAATCCGCCTGCTTTCTGTGCTTCGGCAATGCAGTGCATGGCAAGGGTAGTCTTTCCTGATGACTCAGGGCCATAGATTTCCACGACCCGGCCGCGTGGTAATCCGCCAATTCCTAACGCTAAGTCTAACCCAACGGAACCCGTTGAGATGACTTCTACGTCCATTACTTTTTTGTCACTGAGCCGCATAACTGTGCCTTTTCCGTAGGCTTTATCTAGCTTCTCAAGTGTTGTTTGCAAGGCTTTAAATTTCTGTTCTTTGTTGTCTGCCATTGGATTAAATTGTTGCTTTACAGCTAATTATAAATGTTAAAATTATCGAAATTTTGCTGCCTTGAGCAGCCACCTTTATAGAAGTAAAATTACGATTTTTCTGTGACATTACAAACTCTTTTTTTGAACAAAACCCATCCCATTCTGTCTTTATTGGAACAATAAAAATAAGGGTAGAATTTCTGTACATCAACGGTACTTTTAGACGACAATTGCAATCAACGTCACGAGGATTCTTGGAAAATTTGGGTTATTTAACGTACCTTTGCGGCTGGAAACACAAGCAAGTTCTTTTCCTTGCTGCTTATTTGCACAAATTTCAAGACTGAATGTTAAGTCGAAGACACCTGCGCGTAAAGGTACTGCAATCCCTTTATGCTCTGCAAGCTGCCCGCGAGGCAGACTATCTATTGGCAGTAGATTTCATCACGGAATCTTTCAAGCCAGACCTCAATTCCATGACCCCCCAAGACCCCTTGAAGTTGGAAGGAATGAGAAAAATGACCACACTTCTCCTAGACGAGAATTACCGCAAAGGGGAAATCCCACACGAAGATGATACCCCGCCCTCGGCTTTGGTCACGGCCAAAAATGCCCTCCGGTATTATCAAGATTTGTTCAAAAAAGATAAACAACGCATTGCTCGGCAATTGATTCCCGAAGTTGAGGCCATCTACAACACATACCTGCTCCTTTTACAGCTTTTCATTGAATTTGGCTCGCTCTCTCAAGCCGAACGCGAACGCCAATACGACGACCCAGACAACAAACCGCTCTCAAAAATTGCGGGTTTTGATACCAACCGAGTCGTTATTGCGCTGAGCGAAAGCAAGACCTTGGAAAATGAATTTATTCGTCGCGGAATCACTTGGGGGCAAGAAACCACCGGACTTGTACGCACCTTATTTAGGGATGTTTTTCGGAATGACGATGCTTATCGGGCCTACTGCGAAACCAAAGAACACACGCCCGAAGAAGATTTGCAACTCATTCTGAATGCCCTCAAAGATGTGGTTTTGAAAAATGAAGATGTCGTCAACTTTTTTGAGCTCAAAGATTTGTACTGGAGCGAAAACGGTGACCTTGCCCGTAAAATGGCCAACAAGACCTTCAAATCAACCATCGAAGACAACGGACTACAACTCACTCCTTTGACCGATGATTGGGAAGAAGATCGCTTTTTTATGGAAGAATTGTTTGAGCAAACTACCACCCGAAACGACGAAATTGAACAAATCATTGCCGAGCCACTCAAAAACTGGGATTTGGACCGCTTAGCCCCGATGGATTATTTAATCCTGAAAATGAGCGTTTCGGAGATGATATCTTTCCCCGGAATCCCCGTCAAGGTGACAATAAACGAAGCAATTGAAATGGCCAAAGAATATAGTACGCCAAAAAGTGGTAAATTTGTCAACGGAATCTTAGATACCCTCTCAAAAACGCTGATTAAAGAAGGAAAAATCCGGAAAAGCGGAAGGGGATTGTTGGATAATAAATAAATCTGAGTCGGCTGTAAGCATTGATTGCCAACCCAGTTTCTGAAAACAATAAACATTTAAAACAACATGAGCAATTCATCAAAAGTATTGATAGCATTTTTGGCAGGCGTAGCAACGGGCGCTGCCGTTGGCGTTTTGTATGCCCCCGAAAAAGGCGAAGTCACGCGTGACAAACTGTCGTATCGTCTCTCAAAATACCGTGAGCAATTACAAGGGCTTATCTCTGATTTGCTGGAAGGAAAAGATTTGCCCGAAAGTCTCGCAAAAGCTGAAGGACAGAAGGTGGTCACCGATGCTCGCGAAAAAGCTGAACGGCTCTTAGAAGACGTAGATCGTTTGATGGCACAAATCAAAGGACAAACTGCTTAATTTCGGTCCACCATGCGATACCTATTTTTAGCCTTAGTGAGTACGGTTCTTTTTTCTTGCGGAAGCAATCAGGATAAAAATGCTACAAGCAGTATGGATGATAAACTTCCAAAATTTGAATTTGCGGAAGACATCAAAAATGTCGACTTTGGTTCTCTTAAAGAAGGTGCCCAAGTAGAACACACATTTAAATTTAAGAATGCGGGCGACTTTCCGCTCATCATCAACAACGTGAGCGCTTCTTGCGGTTGTACTATCCCAGAGTGGCCCCGCCAGCCCATCGGCCCAGGCGACGAAGGTTCCATTTTGGTTCGGTTCAACAGTAAAGGCAAACAAGGACAACAGTTTAAAACCGTCACGATTTTTGCCAATACCAATCCCGCAACGACGGATATTCAGTTTAAAGCCAATGTGGAAGCCGCTAAAGATTCAGTAGCTACCAGCTCGCTCTAAAAACAAAGACTAACCTTTTATTCAACCATAATCATAAACCTTATGCTCACCAGCATTTTTTTACAGGCCGGCGGCCAATCTTCCATGATTTACCAACTCCTTCTATGGGCGGGTATCATCGGTGTATTTTACTTTTTCATGATTCGCCCTCAACAAAAGAAGCAGAAAGACCAGAAGAAATTTTTGGAAGAACTAAAAAAAGGAGACGAAGTAATAACAATCGGCGGCCTGCACGGTACGGTAGTATCCGTATACGAAACTACCGTTACGCTTGAAGTAGACGGCAGCAAAGGCACAAAAATGAAATTCGAGAAATCATCTGTTTCGCGTTTGGCAGGTACAAGTGCATCCTAATTGACATCAAGTGGCGCAAATACCCCTTTCTTCCCAACCTTCTCGTAGCCGCATCATCCTGTTTAGTTTGGTGGCGGCTACGATTATTTGGCTTTTCAATGAGCTCAACAAACACGGGTATACTCTTCGGGTACAGTACCCCATTAATTTGACCTACAACGATTCGCTTTATATTCCTATTACCCCCCTCCCAAAAAGCGTCAGCGCTACGCTTACAGGAAATGGCTGGATGTTGCTTCGGAAATCGCTTCCTTTTACGGTTTCGCCCGTTCAGTATGCCATACTTAACCCGCTTGCCACTCAAACGCTCAATCCTGCGACCTTAACTGCTATCATGCACGAACAAGTGAAAGATGTGCGAATCAGCAACGTAATGCTGGATATAAATCGCTTGGATTTTGAAGAACGAATGATCAAAAATACGGTGCTGAAAGTAGACAGTGCTGGCCTGCAACTCTCGCCACGATTTGTGGTATCAAGTTTCATCAATCTCCGCCCAACAACCGTCACGTTTGACGGCCCGACTTCGTTGGTAAGCGATATTTCAGACACTATTTTGGTACGGGTACCCGCCCAAAAGATAAGGGGAAATTACGATGAAGAGCTCCCCATTCGGTATCCTCAATCTCCCCTCTTGAAAGCAAGCACCGAACGGGTGTTTGTGAGTTTTGAAGTAGCGGAGTTATTGGGAAGCCCCCCTCCCGCACCCATATCAGAGGAAGTGAAAACCCCTCCCGCCAAACCCGCCCAAAAGGAAAAGGCCGAAAAAAAAAAAAAAAAAAAGAAATAACAATTTTTTCGAGGTCACATTTCAAACTTCTCTGGGATTTCACGATCAAAAATTGGTAATCGAAAATCTCCAATCAACCCTTTACGTAAATGCTCCAAATCGGCGTCACAGGTGGTATAGGCTCGGGCAAAAGCATTGTTTGTCGGGTTTTCTCGGCTTTGGGCGTACCTGTGTATTCTGCCGACGAGCGCGCCAAATGGTTGCTTAATCACGACCCGAAACTTCGTCATTCAGTGATTGAATTACTGGGCAATGAAGCCTATGTCGCCAACGGCAGTTACAACCGCGCTTGGGTGGCGAGTCAGGTGTTTCAGAATCCTGCGCTGTTGCAAAAACTAAACGCTATCGTACATCCACGGGTGGGTGAAGATACGCAAGTATGGGTCGAGCAAAACAGCAAGGCTCCTTACGTAATCAAAGAAGCAGCCATTATGGCCAAAGCAGGCCAAAACAACGCCCTCGATAAAGTAATCGTGGTCGATGCTCCCGCCAACCTGCGCGTGGCCCGCGTATTGCAACGCGACCCACAACGCTCCGAAAAAGAAGTCCGCGACATCATCGCGCGTCAAATCTCCGACGAAGAGCGCCACAAAATCGCCGATTTTATCATCTACAATGACGAAAGCCGACTGCTGATTCCGCAGGTGTGGGCATTGCATGAGTTGTTCAGAAAGTAATTTTCTCTCAACGTTTTTCAAGGTTCATCTATCTCAAACGCTACCGTTTTTACGCGCTTGCTGACTGTTCCGTCGGGTAGCGTTTCTTCCAAAATCATGGACTGCGCCGCTGGCAATTCAAATACTTCCTGCATAGTACGAATGGCGGCGGCGGGAACACTTGCCGCTTCCAGTTTCTGAAGCAATGAGGCCGCATCAACAACCGAAATTTTCGCGGCCAGTATTTCATTCAATGCCACTCGATTTTTGACACGTTCAACATTGGAACTAAAGGAAGGTTGGGTTAAAATTTCCGATAAATCCAGCACTTGACACAAATTTCTGAACTGCTTTTCGGTGCCAACGGCCAGTAAAATGGCTTTCCCATCGCAACAAGTGTACATATCGCCGTAAGGGGCAATATTGGGATGTTGGGTACCCATTCGTTGAGGAATGTGGCTGGCCATGAGCCAATTGGTGGCCTGATTGACCAACGATGCCACGGCCGATTCAAACAAAGAAGTTGAAACATAAGCCCCTTTTCCCGTTTGGGTACGACGCAACAAGGCCAGCAAAATCCCCTCTTTTAACTGATGGGCCGCCAACACATCAATCAGCGCAACGGGCATTTTGACGGGCGGGCGGCCTGCTTCGCCGTTCATGTAGAGAAAACCTGCTTCGGCTTGCAGTACCACGTCAAACGCGGGGCGTTCGCTATGGTCATCAAAGGCATTGAGCTGCGCAAAAATCAAGGTAGGATTGATTTGTGAAAGCGTTGGGTAGTCTACCCCCAATTTTTCGGCGGCGGTTGTGCGATAATTACTAATCACAATATCGGCATTCTGAAGCAATGCATACGCTTGCTCTCGGTCATCAGACTCTTCTAAATCAAGCAGATAAGCCTTTTTGTCCCAGTTGACACTTGCGTAATAGGCCGAATAAGACGACGACAAATCTTCGGTGGGTAGTTTCCAAAAACGAGTCATGTCGCCACCCGTTTTTTTGTTCTCAATTTTTATCACTTCTGCGCCCAATTCGGCAAAAAACATTCCCACGGCAGGCCCCGCCAAAACGCTGGCCAATTCGACTACTTTGAGTCGGTTTTTGTAAAATTTTTCGGTCATACATTCGGCTTATTTGTCCCAAATTTGCCAACTATTCTTTGATTTTCAGTAATGATTCGGTTACTTTACCAACTTTTACTCATCATTAAAATCAGATTGCGATCATGAATGAAGGATATAACCCCGAGGAAATCAAATTATTAAAGGAAGAGTGCCAAGAAGCAGGCACCAACTTCATTCATTGCGACGATGAAGACGTCAGCACTTCCGAAAATGGCGAATTGGCCCACGTACAGTTTGTAGGTAGTTATAAAGGTCAGGAAGTTATTTATGACGCCATCATTTATACCTTGCGCTTGCACCACAGCAGTTTAGTGTACGAAAAAGCAGTAGAACAAGCCCAAAAAGTATATCCTGATTACTTGCCGTTGGATGAGCGCGCTCCAGGTTATAAAATCAGTCCAGCCGTGGAAGAAGAAGCCGAAGAACTCATTACCGAGCTTATCGAATCCATCGAGGAAGAAGAAGAAGTAAAGGTCAAAGAGCATTTGGAAATTGAGCCAGAATTTGAATATGGCGTAGGCTTAGACGCTTGCCTCAACATTGAGGCCGTTACGGACGAAGTAATTACTAAATTCATCGAAGACTTTAACAACGGGAGTCTGAAATTGGATACAACGCTGTATTCTTTCACCAGCAACGAAGAATACGAAGATTAGTCTTTTCCATAAGCACAAGATTGTAGGGGCGGAGCTAAACTTCCGCCCTTTTTTTATTTTTGAATAGTCGCAAATTCAGCCCATCACGTTGATTTTTTGGCAAAGGCCAGATACACGCCCAAGCCCAGCATCATGGCTCCTGTCACCTTGTTTTGAATGCGTGAAAAATGAGGTAGTTGGTTTAAATAACTTCCAGCTTTACCAAAAAACACCGCCACGGCCGCGTTTACTAGCGTTCCTGAAACGTTAAACCAAATACCCAACATCAACACCTGCCACTTAAAATCTTCGGAATGAAGGTCGGCAAATTGGGGCAAAAAAGCCAGAAAAAACAACGCTACTTTGGGGTTGAGCACGTTGGTATACACTCCCTGCCAAAATATTTTTTTCAATGGGGTAGATTCCAGAGATGATTGAGTCGACAGGGTATTTTTGCTCAGTAAAGACGTAATTCCTAAATAGCACAGATACCCCACTCCCAGAAACTTGACAATATTGAACGCCACCGCCGACTCGGCAATCAGCACCGAAAGCCCCAAAACCGCCGCAAACGTATGGACCAAACAACCACCTGCGATACCCAAAGCCGATACAATACCTGCTTGGGTTCCTTGAGTGGTACTGCGCGTGGCCACATAAATCATGTCGGAGCCAGGCGTGAGATTAAGCATTAAGGTCGCAAAAGCAAAAAGTAAAAACTCGTTTGGGTTCATACAAAAAGCGTTTTGGTTTACTGTTTAGGTAACGCAAAACGATTAATGATAATTCGGGATATTCCTCCCTAAAACAATGTCTCTTTTGCCAATCCAAACTCCTTTTTCATTTTTGGTCAATGTGATAATACCCGACCCACCTCGGTTCTGGGCATTTGAACGGTCTTTTTGGGTCAACAGTGGATCACCTTCAAATTGATATTCATCAATCCAGTATTCATTCTTGGCGGGTTCTTTGATGATAGGATGCACGTGCGCGGCAAATTTTTGACCTGGATACGCCGCCGGACGAATGGTACTGAACTGGTATCTTCCCTGTGCGTCGGTTTTCATCCAGCCCCGCAGATGCCCATGCCGACGGGCATGGACCTGCGTGGCGGTGGGTGTATATTCTCCCTTTACGTCGGTATGATACACGTACAAAATCACCTCCGTCGCGGGGGTTTTGCCATCTTTTAGATAAATCGTTCCGCTGATTTCCATGCGCTCGCCCGCTTCTTTGGCATCGGCGATGGTGGTTTGCCAAGATAGTGTTTTTGGCATTCCTTCAAACATCATTTCGCAATCTTCACAGCCGCCGCCCACTTTTTGGGCCTGGCAGAGAAGAATGAGATTGAGAAAAAGCACGAACAATAAGCCCTTTTTCATGACAGTATTTGTTAAAGAAATCAGTTCTCCCCCCCCCTCTTATCATCGTTATTGATACTCTTTTTCTGGCGTTGAGGTGAGTTGGTCATTTTGCCAAATTCATACGAAAAACTAACTCTCCAGCCGCGGTTAAAGTATTTACTGCCGCCTTCCTGTACAAAGGTGGGGGAAGAGAACGACATTTTCTGCTCAATAAAAGGCGCACAAAAATTATCAACACCCACACTTACGGAGCCTTTTTTCTTCAACACTTCTTTTTGCAAAGCCAAATTATAATAGGCATAGCCGCCCACTTTCCCCTGCAACATCACCCTAGGTGAGTTGAAAAACCCGAAAAATTGTCCCTTGAATCCTCTCCCGAAATCGTAGGTTGAATTCAAATTTACTCGGTACATCCAATTGGCATTTTGAGCCTGCAAAGCGGGGCTATTGAGGATGTTGTAGTACAAATTAAGGGAGCCGTTGCTCGAAAATTTCTTCTTGATTTTGGTCGTTGCACTCAGCGTAAGGCCGTAAGAGATATTTTGGGAAATATTTTGGAAGCTCAAATGACTGACGCCTTCGTTATTAACCGTCCGGATTCGCTCAATGGCGTTGTTGGTTTGCCGCATAAAAAACGTCGTATTGACCGACGACTCTTTGATGTATACGTTATAACTCGCTTCGGCGCTGTGGGTCAGCTCTGGTTTAAGATAAGGATTGCCCGAGTAGGTGGATTTGGGCTCGCTAGCGTTGACGTATGGATTCAAAAACCACAACATAGGCCGCTGAATTCGTTGCGAATAGCTCAGCTTCAACTTTTGATTTTTGGGCAGGTTTCTCGACAGACTGATGTTGGGAATAATGTTGCCATAATTGTTTGAAAAGGGCACTTTTCCCGCCAAAAACTCTGCCTGAATAAACGTATGCTCATACCGAGCGCCCGCGTTGATTCCCCATTTATTTTTGGAAGTACGCGAGTACGAAATATAACTCGATGCCACCTGCTGATTATAATCAAAGACATTGGCAAGGGCGGGGACATCCACAAAATTAGTAGAACCATCAAACGCGGCAGCTACGCGATAATCACTCTTTACATTACGCAAAATGGTCTTCGCGCCCAGCTCCAACGTACTGACGCTGTCGAGCGGATTGGTAAAATCAATCTGCACCGTTCCCTCATAGTTACGGCTGGCATTGGGGCTTTTTTCGCGGTAATAAACGGCATTTTCGGCATTCAATTGGTCGAGAGTGTAATAACTATCTTCTGCCTCTTTGGAAAACATCGTCAATACGTTAAACTCTTTTTTGGGTTTCTTAAACGTCTTGTTGTAATCGATATTCAGCGTGCCTCCGTCCCAATCATAAATACGATATAACTTTCTCGTAAACAACGAGTTTCCGTCATACTGACTCGAAAAATCATTGATATAATCGAAGTTCATGCCATTTTTACCGTCGTAAAAATTCAGTCCAGCACTCAAGCGGTTCAGCGTATCAATATCCCATTCGGCCGAGATATTCCCGTTCAGATTTTCCCCTCCCCCCCTAAAATAGGTATTCTGAATCAGTTTTGTTTGGTAGTTTTCTACGGTCGACAAGCGCGTTAGATTATTCTCGCCCTGATTTCGCCATTTGTTAAAACCGCCCCGCGCCGAAAGCCCAACGCTTTTTTTACGATAATTCAGCGAGCCGTTGTAGTTATCATTCCAACGGCCAATAGAGGCATTCGCTTTTCCATTGATGCCTTGTAAGTTGTTGCGTTTAGTAATAATGTTAATAATCCCCGCCGTTCCTTCTGCGTCATACTTGGCAGAGGGAGAGGTGATTACTTCGATTTGCTTGATGTCGTCGGCGGGGATAAGTTTGAGCACCTCAGCTATGCTTTTAGCCATCAAGTTGGAAGGCTTATTATTAATCAACACTTTAATGTTTGAACTGCCCCGCAGCTCCACATTCCCATCCAAATCTACCGCGATGGACGGGATTTTTCGTAAAACATCGCCCGCATTTCCGCCTTTTATGGTGATGTCTTTTTCGGCATTATACACCAAACGGTCGGGTCGGTCTTCAAACAACGCTTTCTGTTCCACCACCTTCACTTCGTTGAGTTGTTGGGCCGTCTGCGCAAACGGAACAACGCCTAAATCCAAGTCATTATCTGGGGTAACGGTCACATTGAGTAGGATTTTATCCTTGTACCCCACAAACGTAATCTTTACTTGATAGACCCCTTCTAATACTTTTGAAAACGTAAATTTCCCTGTTACATCAGACGTTGTACCTTCCACCATTTTGGTGTCTTTCATCAGGGCAACGGTGGCAAACTCAACGGGTTTACGGGCGGTAGAATCCAAGACAAAACCCGTAATTTTTGATTTTTGGGCAAAAGAAGTCCCCATCAGCCCCATGCAAAGGGCTAGTAAAAATAGCTGTTTCATTGTTTAGAGTAGTTGGCTGTGAATGGGTTGGTATGGCTGTATTTAGGGGTTCTGAGAAATGGCTTTAGGGTGGATACTCTACTTTCTAAAATTAGTTACAGCAAAGAGTCGGATTTTTTTGTAGTGTTGCATGAAACCCAAAATAAAATTTAGAGCACTTTCTTTTTCCCGTCTTTGTCGGTCATGGTAATGCTAGTTCCTTTCTTTTGGGCCAAGGCATGAATCCCGGGCTGGGTGGCATCATTTAAAAGCACCAAGCCTGAGCCATCTTCGCCTGTCCCCATTTTTACACGGATGGTGCCTTTGGCATCCTTCATTCTCAAAACCACTTCCCCGTCATCGTTGGATTGAATAGAGACGCGGGCTACGCCTTTTTTATCCACCAATTCAAACGCTCGAACCGTGATTTTTTCGTACACTTCATGGCGCGGCTTGGCGGCAAGAAAAAATAGCAGACCTGCATTGAGCAGGCACATAAATAGCATAAATCGTTGTGTTTTCATGGAAAAAAGTTGAAATATAATCAGTCAGTTTTTGCTTTTCTTTCAACACGGTTGAGCGTATAACTAAACAGCTCATTTCCGACCAACAGGCTTTTATTTTTATCCAGAAAAAAAAGGACATTGTCATCGCCTTTTAGTAGGTAAAAAGTTTGGTCAGGATTGTCGGATTCCAGTTGGTACACCACCGCATTGGGGTCGTTTTTTGTGCCTTTTACGATTGACCAATTTCCTTTACGACGATTGGCCCGATAAAAACTCCCGTCCAATTCATACGTAGTAGGTTGCCGCGTTTGCGGGTCTTGAAGCAGCGTGAGCGACCACTTGGTCTTGAAACACTCGGCCGATACCGACGCCTTTAGAAGGGTAGCCAATTCCCGACACGGGCACCTCCCTTCAAAAATTCCCAACACACCAGCTCCCGTCGCAAAAGCCCGCATTGAAGTGATTGGTGAAGGTACATTTTGGGCATCCACCTGCGTCGACATCATTCCTAAAAGAAAAAGCAGCTTTTTCATCGTATATTTTTTATTTTATTGAAGGTATAGCTTTGACCTGAATCGCCCATCATCAAACTTTTATCACTGTATAACAGGTGAATAACGTTGTCGTCAAGTTTCACAAACGACACTGATTTTTCGGGCTGGTCTGGATTTAATTGATACACTACCGCTTCCGAATTTGCCTTCGAACCTTTTACGATGGCCCATTTCCCTGCTATTTCCACTTTGGTTCCGCCCCCCACAAAACCAGAAGTATTTGGCTGCCCTACTCCATAGACCCAACTTATATTGAAGGTAGTGGGGGCCCTCGTTACAGCATCCTGATAGAGTGTGATTGTCCATTTGGTAAATTCACATTCTGCCGTCAAAGGCATATTCAGCAACGGCCTGATTACGTTACCGCACGGGCTACTTCCTACAAAAAAGCCAAAGGTCGACGATGTTTGTGAATAGCCCTTAAAAAACATCGACAAAGATGTTACGAATAAAAAAAATACCTTCTTCATTAAGCTAATTTTTAAGATTTTACCACACGAGTTATATTCGACTGATTGGTTTTAAAGACCCTTTGTGTTTGACAATTCAAAACAACAAAAAGTGGGCGAATCAATGAAAATAGTTTGGTAAAAGGTCGAAAATTCTTGATGTCACGTCTTTTTATCGTTTGACGTAACTTTTTTATTTCTGAACGCTCGAATTTCCTAACTTTCACCATGGAAAAATTCTTCAGATACCGCCTCGACCATGTTCTTTTCTGGATAGCTACCATTTCTTTCCATGCGTACAATCGAAGTTATATTATTTATAAATTGAGTTTCGGTGATTTTGTGGGTGAGTTATTGATCAGGAATATTCTTTTGGCTGGGGTTATCTACGGCAATTTATGGGTATTGATTCCTCGTATTTTTAATGCCAAACGATACGGATTATATTTTTTAACCCTTTCAGGAGTCGTTTTGGTATATGTAGTGCTCAAAAATCTACACGATATGTATCTCTATGGTTATGTATTGGGGGATATAGAGC
>JAIXPV010000076.1 GCA_027486105.1 Runella sp.
AACGAAGTGAGTCTTTGAGGGAGACCGCCGTAATTGCCGTGCCTTTTTGCGCGGCAACTTCAAAACTTTGGGCAATGATGCTTGGAGAAACGAAGGGCCGAACTCCGTCATGAACTGCAACTAAGCCTTCTTTTGCGCTTATTTTTTTTAAGCCATTTTTGACGGATTGAAAGCGGGTATTTCCACCAGCCACGGTGACAATGGCAGGATAAAATCCGTGTTTGTCGCAAAGTGCATACCAAGCTTTCATCTCATTGGCAGGAAGAACCAATAGAATTTGCAGCGAAAAATCGTAAGCGATAAACTTTTCAATGGTGCGCATTAAAATGGGTTTACCCCCCACTAGCATGAATTGTTTGGGCGTTTTACTGCCCATGCGGGTGCCGTTTCCGCCGGCAACGATGATGGCAAATTTGGTCATAAAAAAATCGTTAGTAAACAGTCGTTAGCCGTCAGTATTAATACAAAAACGTAACTATGGACTATTTACTAACGACCAATTATGAACTTAACTTAAATAATCAGCATGGCATCGCCATAGCTAAAGAACTTGTACTTTTCCTTCATTGCTTCTTCATAAGCCTCCATAATAAGTTCATGACCGCCAAAAGCGCAGGTCATCATCAATAGGATGGACTCAGGCAAATGCAGGTTGGTGAGCAATGCGTTGGAAATTTTGAAGTCGTAAGGCGGGAAAATAAATTTATCCGTCCATCCTTCAAAAGGTTTTACGCGATTGTTGGCCGATACCGATGATTCCAGTGCTTTGAGTGAAGTTGTTCCGATGGCGCACACACGCTTGCCTCTGTCGAGTGCTTCGTTGATTACGTTGGCAGAAGCTTCCGTAATAGCGAAATTTTCGGAGTCTGTCTTATGTTTGGTCAAATCTTCTACGTCTACTTGACGGAATGTACCCACACCTACGTGCAATGTGATGGGTGTAAAGTTGATGCCTTTGATTTCCATTCGCCGTTGAATCACTTTTGTAAAGTGCATTCCAGCCGTTGGCGCAGCTACCGCACCTACGTGTTGAGCGAAAATGGTTTGATAGCGTTCACGGTCAGCGTCTTCCACCTTACGCTTAATGTCGCGGGGCAGGGGAGTCTCTCCCAGCTCGTCGATGGCGCGCATCAACTCATCGTGATTTCCGTCATACAGGAATCGAATGGTCCGCCCACGAGAGGTGGTGTTGTCGATGACTTCCGCAACCAAGTCGCTATCGCCAAAGTACAATTTATTACCAACTCGAATTTTACGAGCAGGATCTACCAGTACGTCCCAAAGCCGCATTTCACGGTTAAGCTCACGAAGTAAAAAAACTTCAATTTTCGCACCTGTTTTTTCCTTCTGGCCGTATAAGCGGGCTGGAAAAACTTTGGTATCGTTGACGACCATCGTATCGCCTTCTTGGAAGTACTCTATAATTTCGGAGAACTTTTTGTGTTCAATCTTTTTGGTCTGACGATTTACCACCATTAGACGGGACTCGCCGCGGTCTGCAGGATAGAGAGCAATTAAGCTCTGAGGAAGGTCAAACTTAAACTCGGAAAGTTTCATATATCTTTTTGGCTAAAAGACACCGTAAAAAAAAATAAGACCGCAAAAGTAGTAATAAATTGGCTATTATCAGCTAGTTTCGTCTTTTTTTTTAGTATCTGCTCGGGAGATAGTCTTATTTAGGTGTGTTATAACCAAAGGAATTTTTAGGGAGCTACTACTACATCAAAGGTGATATTTACATCATCGCTTCCTGGGGCAACGGTACCATTTTTTACGGGTTGGCCATTTACGGGTGGTTGGTGCCGCAACTGAACGCGAAGTGAACCTTGGTTGATGCTTCCAGTTGCAACCGTACCCGACAAACCAATTGGGAAATTACGGCTGTCTTTATCGGTTGCCATATAGGTAAACAGCGACGAAGGCGTGGGCGTTAACACGACCAAATGCTCATCCCCTTCTTCCCGTACCTCGTCGGTGATGTTATCAGTTGGCGTTTTGCTTTCATCCAAAAATTCAACATCTACTTTGTAGCTGCGGCTTGCTTTTAAGGTAATCCGTGAGGTTGTTGGGGCATTGCCGCCGTCGCCGTCTAAATCTTTCCATTCAAACTTTAGGGGAGCCGTGGTCCCGTTTTCGGTGAAAGTCAGGCGTACGGTCGTAATTAGCTCGTTTTCGTCTTCTGGGGCCGGAGCTTCGTTCGTTCCACAACTCCAAATTACCGCAGTAATGGTCAATGCTAGCGTAAGAGTTAATAATGAATGTGTAGGTTTCATGGGGATATGTTATAGTTAAAAATTAAAAAATCCATTTTAAGCGCACCGAAAAGTTGCGCCCCTGTTCCAGTGAATAATACCGGAATCGGTTAAGATAGTCGCGGTAGGCAGTATCCAACAGGTTTTGTCCCGTAATGCCCCACGTTATTTTTTGTTTTTCGGTCAAAATTATATCACCACCCACTTGGATTGACCATAAATGATAGGCGGATGGAGGAGGCATAAAATCGCTATTGGGCGGAACCCGCTTTTGTTGATCGACCCATAAATGTCCAATAGAAATGAAGGAATCATGGGAGTGGATCACTTTTCCTATTTTGAAGCGCAAGCCGTTCTCAACGCGATTGGCGGGAATGGCCACCAAATAATCGCCACCGGCCTGGTCATAAGCCCTCAGATAAGAAATTTTGGCAGTATGCTCCCAGCGTTGAGTAATGTTCCATTCACTGGTGAGGTCGGCACCCGAAAATGTCGCGTTTGTTTGAACGTATTTAAAATAAGGAAAAGCCCCACGAATGGTTAGAATGGGTTCCGACTGCGGTTTTAGATAGATAAAGTTTTGAATGAAATTGTGGTAAAGTCCTATTTCGGCACGAAAACGTTCGGAGGTATATTCTACGGTTCCCATAAAATTATAGGCAGTTTCGGGGCGCAAGGTTTCGTCTCCTTCCTCATAGGCGGCTGCGCCGTGGTGTACTCCTTTGCTGTACAATTCGTTGACGCTTGGCGGGCGCCAGCCGGTGCCAAAATTTGCCCTGACAGAGAGATGTGAATTGGCATTGAATACACATCCAACGGTGCCTGACCAACTGTTGAATTGATGGTTTTGTTGGTCTAATGTTTGGCCAATAAAACGATACACTTGCAGCCAACGCATATCATATCGTAGACCAGCTTCCCATTCCCATTTTTGCCGAATCCAGCGTTCAATCACAAATGCGCCCGCGTTGGATTGCTCAAAATCAGGGATTAAGGGGCGACCGTCAGTAAAGTTGTACTGGTGCAAACCGCTGAATCCGATTTGGCCAGTGATTTCTTTGGCAATGGGTTTGTGTTCCCAAACCACATCACCAGTTAAGGTCGTAATCCTAAACAGTAGTGCGGGCTTTAGGGCGGCCTGCGGACCGTGTAGGTCGTATTCGGCGCGTTGGTTGTACTGCCGGCCCAACGTCAGTGAAAGCCGATGACCTG
The DNA here is from genome assembly GCA_027486105.1 of Runella sp. GTDB lineage: Bacteria > Bacteroidota > Bacteroidia > Cytophagales > Spirosomataceae > Runella. Next base: position 3,465 of record JAIXPV010000076.1, read on the forward strand.
AAAACTGTCGGTAGGCTTTTATCTTTAACAAATCATGGTTAACAAGTTGATTTGGACGTTCTATGGCGCGGTTAAAATCGGCTTTGATGAAGGGTTCACCATTCTGAATTACGTTGAGTAAATCAGAGGTGCTTCCGATGTGTGAGCCAGAAAAGATGCCTAAGTTGGTGTGAAACTGACTATAAAAAACTTCGGCACCCAGCTTGAGAGAACGATAGCCTGCTGCTGCCGAAAAGTTTTGTTCACGAACACCCGTATTGGCTAAAAAATAATCAGGCGTTCGAATGTTGCCGCCATTTTTGAGGGTGCCTTGCACACGCCAGCCAAATCCTTTCCATTTATTTAGCCGGCCTTCAATTGTTCCTGATAAAACCCCTGTCCGTCCATTTGTAAATCCAACTGTATTCAACTCTCCTCGTAATGAGCTAGTTGTGTAAGGTAGTTCGGCGGGTTCTACTAAAATGACTCCGCCGATGGCATCAGAGCCGTATCGAACTCCCGCCGCACCTTTCACAACGCTGAGGCGTTTGGCAATGAAGGGGTCGATTTCGGGTGCGTGCTCGGAACCCCATTGTTGTCCCTCTTGCCGTATGCCATTATTGATGATTAGAATCCGATTGCTGTGCAGTCCGTGGATCACGGGTTTGGCAATGGAAGCTCCCGTTTGCAGCATGGTCACGCCTACAATTTTTTGTAGTGCTTCGGCCAAGGTTTGGCCGCGTGTTTGTTCCAATGATTGATTTTGTAACGAACCCGAAGGTTGCGTCAGCGAAGTGACGCGCCGTGCCACGATTTCTACATCCTGCAAATGCACTTCGTCTTCGCTGAGGTTGAGGTTTTCTTCGGCGCTGTGTTGTAGCTCAATGGGGGTACGGGTCGTTTTGTAGCCAATGATTTTACATTCAAGAACGTAATTGCCCTGACACAATCGGTCAAATTTATAATGACCTTCTGTATCGGTAGTAGCTACTTTGGAGGTATTTTTGATGGTTAGTACGGCCCCGACAATGGGTAGGTTGGTTTCACGGTCTTTGACCACGCCTTTGACGAAGCAATCGCAGTCCGCCGTATTTTGGGCGTGGACCTTGTTGAAGTCAAGCAAACCAATGAATAATAATGAAATAAACAGACGAACCACCCTTTGTGAATTTTTCACAAAAGTATATTAAATGCAACTTCGTTGCAAATATTAATTTTCTGATTCTTCGGCGGGGATTTGGTCTTTGGGGCGTTCGTAGATAAGTTTTCCCTTATCATCCCATTCACTGATTAAAATTCCTTCGCCATCTTCATACCAGTAGCGCGGATAACGCGTCACTTTTTTTCGTTGGCGTCGGTATTGGTAGTATTCATTCCAGGTACCAATGGGAAGGTCATTGTCATATTGGCCTTTGACCATCAATTGGCCGCCGTCGTAATATTTTAGGTAATCTCCTTTTCGTTTGCCGTAATGGATAGGAATCACTTCAAGAACTTTGGTGCGTGCGGAGTCATAATAACTGATAATTGATTCGGCGGGGAACCCACGTGACCATTTTGTTTTGTCCAGTAAGCGATAGTTGGCGTCGTATGTTTCCCAGCGTCCGTCTTTGGTGCCAGTGTAGTAATTCCCTTCTTCAACCAAGGCTCCCGATGCATAGCGTTTGTAGGGTCCGTGAAGAATAAGGGCTGATTCTTTGTCTTTGATGGCAGCTTTTGAGATGATTCGGTTGCGGGAATCGTACCAAAATACGTCCACTCCATCATATTGACGCGGTGGACGGGTTTCTTTCAATACGTGAAATTCAATCTGAGTAATTCGGTCACCGCTTCCAGTCGAGGATGTCATACGAACGATAGACAGCCCCTCATAATCGGTATGAAATTTCTTCTTTTTCTTGCGTTTAGCTTTTTCTGCTTTACGGTATTCTTTGATTTTAAGGCCTAAATCAGGAATCGTTTCTGTGAAAAAGCCTACGGCATCGGCGGGTTTTACGGCTTTTCCACCCACGGTTGCCCCAACGCTCGGGGCAGCGGTTGAAAGCCCTGCTTTTTGAAGTAAACTATCGGCTTTGGCTTTTCGCTCCTGCAACTTTTGGGTTCGTTTGTCAATTTTTTCAGATGTTGACTGCCCATGAGAAAGCTGGAAAGAAAACAGCAGGGTGGCAAAAACCGCTGCTGGGAAGTGATTTTTCATAGTATAAGCTAACTGCTGTAATTTCTCTTTCAGATGATGATATTCAACCTCCAAAATTATACCAAACTTTTAACGCTTGATTTTATAGTTTGGTATAGGGAGAATAAATGTAATAAAAAAGAGGTTGCCAAAGCAAGTATTTCTAAGGCCGAATCAGTGAAAGATAGGCGGAGGTTACATTTTTACCAGTCGAATTACTTTTTGACCCGCGTCGCACCTTAACATACATAGATAATAGCCTGGTGTCCAATGAAGTCCGTTTATTGGAACGGTATAACTGCCGTTTTGTGCCATACCTTCGCGCAGCACCTCTATTTCTCTTCCCATCAAATCGTAGAGAGCCAGCTTTATATACATCTGTTTGTTGATAGTATAGGTGATTCTGGTTAAGTCGTTAAATGGATTAGGGAAGTTTTGTTCTAAATTAAAATCAGGGTTGGTAGCCAGGGTTGTATCAGGTACGGGTTTGAAAATAGGCACTGTTTTAAACTCTTTATTGCCCATAATGGTCGTTGCCATGGCGCGCTCTACCCCGAGGTAGTCTTGCAATACACTGGTGTAAACTTGGCGGAAGTCAAATTCATATTTAATATCCCCGTTGCTGTCTACGTCACTTAAAACGGGATTTTTTCCAACCAAACCGCCCAATACTGAATTGCCGACTACAAATAAAGGGGCTGCCGAACCGTGGTCGGTTCCCATGGTTCCGTTTTGGTTTACTCTGCGGCCAAATTCAGAGAAGGTCATAACTACGACTTTGTCGCCTAACCCTCTTTTGGTCATGTCTTTTTGAAAGGCCGCTACTGCCTCAGAGACGGTTCTGAGAAGGTTGGCGTGGGCGCCTGTGGTGGTTGCGTTGGCCACTACCTGATTGGCGTGTGTATCAAAGCCACCGATGGTTGTTAAATAAAAAGGTGTTTGTAATCCGCCAGAAATCAATTCGCCCACAATTTTTAACTGTGTTCCCAAATTAGTGCTGGGAAAGGAAGTAACGTTTTTGGTCGCACTATCCCATTTTTTCTTAATAATGTCGGAATAAGCAACAGATTGAGATGCAATCTGCCGCATAAATTTTAGCTCTTCGCCCGCGAGTGTACTGGGAATTGGGTCTGTGTCAATACTGGTACCTTTTACCAAATTATAAAAGTTGTTAGGGTCATTAAAAACAACCCCGGTAGATCCTAAATCAGACTGAATCAGGAGTGATTCTACCGCGCCTAGCTGAATAGCCATGGGCTGGTCTGGAATTTGGATTGGAAAACCTGGATAAAGTTGGGTTAAATACCGCCCGACCCAGCCCTCATCCAATACTTCGTTGGCATCAGATGCGGTTAGCCAAATATCGGTAGAACGAAAATGAGAACGGTTAGGGCTTGGATACCCCACATTTTGAACAATGCTCATCTTACCATTGTCGTACAACGCTTTCAACGCACTCATGGCGGGGTTTAGCCCCATTTGGCTGGTAAGAGGAAGTACGTTTTCTTTTTTTATGGCAATATTTGCGCGCTTGTTATAATAAAGCGGGTTCTCGTAGGGCACCACCGTATTGAGGCCGTCGTTTCCGCCTGATAGTTGAACCAGCACAAAGATTTTGCCATTCGTGGCTTCCAGATTAAGCGCAAAAGGATTGTGGGCAAATGCCTTCATTGGAATATTTCCCATCCCAAACGCCACTCCTCCCGAAATAAGACTCAGTTGTTGTATAAACTCTTTACGGTTCATATTTTTTACGTTTTGGATAAAGAATTAGGCAAGTTGAAACTCAGGGAGTCGCATGATAGCCTTAAAAAAAACTTTGAGCTGGACATCAGCCCCTGGTGTACTGGTAGACCAATTGGCCAAAATAGTACCTCCAAGGAGTGTTCTTACTAACGCGTCTTTTTTCTGCGCACTGAGGGGAAACTGTAAGAAGAGGGTCACGACATCATCTACAAATTTTACTGCATCTTCGGAGGTTTTGTACGAACGAGCGTAATCAACGGGCGCACTTATGTTTTTAAATTGAACCGCTCGCGCATTACCCATCATATTGACCACGTTGTCGGAAAATCCGCCTCTTACGACAAACGTTGTGGAGTTAATCCAGTCGCGCTGGCCCACCCATCCCTGCACACTCGGTGGGAAAAAGAGTTGCTGTTGCAGGGCCTGTGATTGCGTATATACATAGGCCCAGTCGGCGGTAGGGTTTATTTGCGCGGGGATCAGGTCAAAAGCCTTTAAAATACCAATAGTCGTCTCCATTGGGCTTTTGATTTTTGCGCCTTTGTAATCGGTTTTATAAAATTCGTCGCTGGTAAGCATAAAAGATAAGACTGGCCGAATCTCGTAGTTGTTTTTACGAAAAACATCGGCCATTTGCTTCACAAAAGTTTCGTTGGACTTATAGAAAATGAATTCTTTGTAAACCTTCCTGCACACAAACTCGGCCGCTTCTGGTTTTTCTAAAATGATATCGACTATATCACCGTAGGTGAAATTGCCTGTTTTACCCAAAAAAGTCTTCGTAATGTTCGAAAAACGGTTTGGGTTGAAGGTGGCATTTAATCCGTTTACTTGCCAACCCGTAAGTGCCAAAGCGGCTTGTTTTACGTCGGTTTCCGTATAATTGCCAATTCCTAAGGTAAACAGCTCCATCAACTCACGAGCGTAGTTTTCGTTTGGTGTGTTTCCGCTGCTCAGTCGGCCGTCCAAATAAATTAGCATGGCCGGGTCAATGGTGACTTCTTTGGTTAGTTGCCTGAAGTTTCCCCATGCACTGCGCCTAAAAAGCGTATTTTGTCGGTACATGTGCTGTGGGAAATTGACTTTGTCCCGCTCTGAAACAAAATGGTTATGCCAAAACAACACCATTTTTTCGCGCATATTCAGCTTTTCTCCCAGTTGTTGGTTGTACCACCAATAGGTCATACTTCGATAACGGTCACCGTCGACGTTACTGTTGTTGGCAACGGGGTTTTCGTTAACCCAATCACCAGGAGGGATAGGAAGTGGAAGCGAAGCTAAAAGTGATTTCTCAACAAACTCCTCAAGCGTTGGATAAGATAACGCTTGCTCCAAATCTTTGCGAGAATAGCCAAATAAACACCGAGAAAGCAGATGTTTAGCGTTTGATATGTCCCAAACAGGCATAAGAGTAGTTTTTAACGTTCAAGTAGACGGTATTGGTAAAATGTATTGACAAAATTGGACAAAAAAGGTTTAAAAATCTAATACATTATTTCATTGATTTTCAGAAGTATGTGTAAACTTGGTAGGGTGATTGCATCAAACGTTAAGTTGACTCAGTAGCGTCATTAAATAGGCATCATCCCGAGCAGCTTTCTTGCGTTTGCGCTTTAAACTCATTTTAGTCGGGTCTCGGCTGATCA
>JAIXPV010000270.1 GCA_027486105.1 Runella sp.
GGCCATAATTGAACATTTCGTAGGTCTAAGTTAAATGATTTTACTTATTTCTACTGTCCAGTTTTTGGGGAGCACTATATTCCTATGAAAGTGCCATTTTACACGAAAAACTATTTACCTCTTTTCGACTCTCCAGCCGCATTCCGAAAGAGAACTTCTATCGGAGGTTGAAGGAAACGCTCGACCTGACTTTCCTGTATGAGCATACAAAAGAGCTCTATGGAAAAACAGGGCACCCTTCTATTGACCCCGTAGTGTTCTTCAAATTCATGCTCATCGGGCACTTGGAGAACATTACTTCTGCCAGAAAGCTGGTTGAGCATTGCTCGCTTCGGATAGATATGCTGTATTTTCTGGGCTACAACATTGATGAGCCCTTGCCCTGGCATTCCACCCAGAGCCGTACCCGCCAAATTTACCTGGAAACTCTTTTTGAATTAGTATTCGATAAAGTATTCAGTCTTTGCGTAGCCAAAAATATGGTAACCGGTCGCAGGGTAGCCATCGATTCTGCCCTGTTAAAGCCAATGCTTACATGGAAAGGCTATTAGACAAACAACCTGAAAGACCCGGACCCAAGCTGCTACCGCAGGCTGACGAACAGAATGGACTCATAGACTCAGTACCCAAGCCCGTAAACCATCAAGCTACGCCGTTTATTACCACTTCCGATTCTCAGCTAAGGAGGTTAGCCAAGCACCAACAAAACTTGAAACAGTCGCCGACGGCCTTAGCTTCCAACCCAAAGGCACAACTACTGAGCAACAAAACTGTTGAAATCACGACTTATATTACCTGCGATTATTGCATTCTCACAGAGCCCTTGTTTCGAAGGCAAAGTTTCTTGTCTTTATTAATGAGTATTCCGAAATTCCTATCGGAATACTCACTTTCCCCTTTTACTGTTTTTTAATTCCAATTAAATAACCGAGGTCACCTGCATCATTTACACCGAAATAGCATTTTATTTTATTCCCTGAGAAAATGGCTCTGGAATCTCCTAAAAAAGTAGCTGCTTCAATGTCGTTGTTAGAGAATGCTTTAAGGGTTAAGCTCCAATCAGTGCTATCTCTCGACAACCTACTCCCAATTCTTGAATTTGTTTTAATTACTAATTTTATTTTATCTACAGAAATCTTGCTGACTGAAATAGACGCATTGAACTCGGTTGTATCTTTTTTATACGGTAGACCATAGGTAACGGTACCTGATTGAAATTCATTTAACAGATAGTCGCCTGTTACTTTATCAGATATATCAGGCTCAGGCTCTTTCTTGCTGCAATTGCTTAGTAAAATAAGAAAGCTGATTATGCCCCATGAGAAATGGCGCCAACAACTACTGGTTTTTGAAGTTGTATTTGTACGAGGAAACAGTTTCTGATTTGTCATTTTTTACTTCTGTTAATCTTCCGAATTCATCAAATAAATAGAATGTCTTTAAATCAGTAGGGTTTGTAGTGGAAGTATTGCCGATATGTGGTTGATATGTATAGCTTACAACCAATGATAGAGGTAATCTACTGCGAAAATCACTCATTTTAGTTCTAATATCTTGTTCATTACTAAGAGCATTGACCTGAGTAAGGCTCAGGCTCATTGCACTCAAAGCTGTTTGAACCTGAGCAAAACTTGCATTTTTTACTTCAGCAATAGGCAATGCTCCACCGTACCCCCACAAGTAAGATGTATAGGAATTGTCACGGCCTTTTACCTCGATCAAATTGCCAGTAGCATCATCGTACTTAAACGTCTGCTGATCGGTATAAACAGGGGAATTGCTGATATTACTTGGTTCATTCAGCTCAGTTTGAGCTATTTTTTCCAATATTACCCGATTATTTAAAATACCATAGGTATTTTGAGTTGCCTGCAACAATTTTTCTGCGCCATTGCCATTCTGTACTTTATCAAATTTTTCGACAACTGCGTTTTGAATATTTCTAACGCCTTTCATTTCTGCTAATGTATTGCTCGAAGTTTGATAATCAGCAGGGTAACGGAAAGCAGTGATATATTTTATACCGTCACTATTCGTACGCGTTTGATTTTTAAGTTGTAAATGAGTGGGGTCATATTCAAATGTTTGTTCCGCTTCACTGTAATTCGTAGAGTTTGAAGCGTAGTATCTTTGTTTTACACTTTGTAAATATAGCCAATCAGTCCTTTCATTAAAATTTGTAAATGCGAAATTATCAAGTGTTGTGCTATAATTTGCATCCCATCCTTCAATCTTATACCCTACTTTAATACCAGGTACTTTCAAAGGGTTAAAAGCCGTTAAGTTATGAGTATTGATATCCATTTCTACTTCTTGAAATCCAGAAGAACCTTCTTTTCTGTATGCTATCTTTTGTTTGGGCAACCCTCTATAAGGATCCAGTGAAGTGGATGGGCCGAAGGGAAATGAAATGCTGACATTGTCTAGTTGGAACGAAAAATCATGAACTTCTTTTCCATTTTCTCCATTCTCTCCGTGCAATACAGTTACTTTTGTATAGCATACGAAACTACCAGAAGCAGTACCTAAAGAGACATTAGAAAAGGACGTATTTGCGATATAGTTAGTGACCACACAACCCGGAATGTTAGCAGTCTGACAAATCTTCGTTGGGTAGGAATATAAGGGGACAGAAAGAATTTTACCAGATGAAAATCCGTCTGATTCTTTGTAGAAGTATACTTTCTTTAAGGGATTAGGGTCAGAATCGCCATTAGATGTTATTATTTTTTTTATTCGTAAACCGCCAGCTTTTTTATTGGGAGAAACGTCGCCATTTGCCAGAATTTCCACTTCCTTTTCGGTGAATGTTAGAGTAAAAGTATAATTGCCTGATGAGGGACCTTTAATTCGGTAGATTCCGTCAGTAAGAAATGTCGTACAATTACTGATGTTACCAGCATAATTATTAGGTCCGTTTTCTGACCAATTACAGGTCCCAAGCACCTTGTTGCACTTTTCAATTTTTATTACAGGGCAATTGGTAATTTCATTCAGCTCGCAGCCAGGTCCGGGGTTTTGCAAATTGCAATTTTGAGTGGTTAAATTTATTTTGACAGGTATTTTTCCACTTGCGTCGTAAGATTTAATTTCAAATGATTGTGAAGTAGTATTAAGATTTGAAACAGTAATACTTGTTGATGATGCTTTTTTAAAATAAGGCAGTGTTGGTTCTATACAGTCATGTAACTCATAATCAAAATCTGTAAATCCTCCTGTTGGATAAGTAATTCGTTTAAGCGTAAAAGTTTTTGCAGCTTCTAAGTAAGGGTCACGGTTGGCTCCCGGCATGAAAACATAATTACCATTAGAATATCTTATCGTACGTTCCGGAATAAAGGAATAGAGTGCGTTATCTTTTCCGTTAAAGTAGCCCCAGTGGTCCTGTGCATATCTGTAACTGTTCGCTGTTAAATTATCTGTACGGTCAAAGTAAGTAAATTGATAGGCAGGTAATGAAGATAAAACATTAACAGATTGTCCAGGAAGACCTGTTGGAGAAAAAGTGCTTTTTTGTTCTTTAACACTATTCAGCTTAAGATGAGTTAGAGAAGACTCGTAAATAAAATATTCATGATCAAGAACAAATTCACGCAATTGCTCATTTGTCGTTGTATATAATCCCACTCGTTTGAGGGTAGGGGCATTGGGAATATCAGTACGCGGAGTTATTCCATAACTGAAGTGTAGGTAGCCATTTGCAAAGTTAATTTTTGTTAGGCTGCGCATTCTTACTTTGATTTCATTGTCACAGTATGTTCTAGGTGGAGTGCCAGTAATTTGTGGTGTATCACTGTCTTTTATATATTTTGTTTCACTTCCCAATGTTTTATAAATTACCTCACTGCTTAATCCGCCATATTCAAATGTTATCTCATCCGTATGATCAGGTGAAATGATTTTAGTTAAATACCAAGCTGAGGTATAGCTGCCTATATTGTTTACGGTTAAAGAAACTCCACTACCATTAGTGCATATGTTTCTAACCGTCTCTTCTTCAGTATGTTCAAATATATATTCTGTACCGTCTTCAGTAAGAATGGACCATCCTCCTGAACGAGGGTTCGCACCAATGGACGGTTTAACAACAAACTTATTTAAAAATCCTGAATAGATTTTCCCGGATTGATCAAAGAAAAACTTTCCAGAATAACCGCCGAAATTGAAGTAAAATATATCAGGTTGTGTGTCTATGAGACCATCTGCAGCCTGTTTGGCATAGGCAGCATTGGTACCTACCTGATTTGTTGGATATGATCCACTAAAAAAACCAACTCCGAGCTCTTCGTCGGGACGTCCGCGCATAGAACGGGTTATAATGCCCCCTGCCTGTAAACTCCAGCCCAACCCTACGTTACTTGCTTTATCCTCCACTTTGACGCCTCCGGCGTGGTAAGATAATCCTACTGCAAGGCTCAACCGTTTACTTTTGATATTGAACATCGGTACGCTTACCTGTGGTATACCAGTGTAAAGTCCAACTGGAATTTCTTCATATTTACCTATGGAAGCCGCATTGGGGGAAGGCGGGAATACATCTGGCAAAGAAGCTGGACGCACTTGACAAACAATTTTACTGCTAAAAAAAAGCAGAATGTATAATAATATTTTTTTCATTGATATATGATACTAAAACTGATTTGAAAACTGATTAATAGTTAATTAATACCGTCTTTAATTTTAATTATTTAGCAATAACCATACTAAAAATTAAATTATATTAAACATTGAGTTTGGGTTCAATGCATGAGTAACTTCAGCTTCCTTTGTAATATTTGATATAACGATTCCGCTTTCTGCAATGTTATAGATTTTATCTTGATAGCATTTTAGAATTGTGCTAATCAAATTTGATATGCTTGAATAATACATTGGTAAACTGTTTTGGTCTTGTATGATTTCCTCTGAGAAAAAATATACTGGAGAACTTTGGTTGTCCAAGTCAATAATTAAATAACTATTGTCTAAATTTGAGAATATTGGAAAAAATGAAGGTTTCCATATTTTTCTATTTTTAATAAATGGCTTTAAAAATGTTATCCCTTTATTTGTTGATTGTGCTGCTTTTAGTGAACTTTCAAGGGATAAAAAATAAAAACCAGGAAAAAAATCCATGTCATTATAACTATACCCTTCTAACAACTTTGTTCCATTTTTCCAGTTATATAAATCCAACAGTTCTCTACTTGGTATATATTTTAATTTTTTCTCTTTAAATTTGTAAGTTAAGTCTATTCCATCTTGGAATAAATGAACTACAGGACGATTATACTCAGTAAAAATTGCGAATAATTTCTCTAAAGTTTTCTCCATGCTATTTTTCATTTTGAAATTGATTAAACTAAGAAATGATTAAGTTGATAACTTTCTATTTCTTAAAAATTGAACGAATGGGAACTACTAAAAATGCATCACCTTTTTTTAAATTATAAGTTCTGTAGAACTTATTAAGCAATATTCCTTGAATACGATTCTCTATTGCCCTAACTCTCATTATATGTGCTTTCTTACCACCTTGAAATGTAGAAGCGTAGGGATACTCATCCCATTGATATCTTCTTTGTCCGGTTGGATCAGCAGGTCCTAAATTGCCATAAGCTTCTCGACGTTTTTGTGATTTTTCTGCTTCAGTAAATGCACCGTAATTTAAAATTTCATGGCCTGTTTCTAATATACCTTCTATTGTATTTACGTATATTTCAGGAGTAAGGTCTGCAGGAACAAAATATACAGGTAATTTACGCCTTGGGTTTAGTTCTGCAGGAGACACATCTGAATAAGTATTGACAATACCCCAAACTAGTAACCAAAGAGGATTAAATTGTTTGATTCCAGTTTTGGGACCAATCAATGCTCCTGATGCTACTCTGAAATTTTTGTCATCATTATTCTCTAGTTCAGAGTCTTGTGCTTTTGGTTTTACTTCTACTGTTTGCAGATACCCTCCTTCCCTCGTCCAATTTTTTCCATCAAATAAATATATTTCACCCCCTGATGAGATGTGTACTTGCCCTGAGTGTGGATTTTTATATAGCGATTCACATTCTGGACAAAGCCCTAAAGGGTCATTAAACAGAATAGGGTTATTATAAGCATAGTGGTAAGGAGTAAAAGAAAGTTGTGTTTTTATGCCTGATAAAGGATCAATTGCCCACCAGCGTCCAATCTCTGCATTATACATCCTAGCTCCAAAATCAAACCATCCTGTTTCGCGTTGTTTTTCCTTGTCTGTGAAAGTAAATCTATCAACGGGACTTCCGTTTATCTTTTCAGAAGCAGGGTATAAAGGTAAAGTTAATCCCCACGCATCTGGATGATTTTCCTGAACTACTATAGGTGCGAAGGCTTCTTCCGGTCGGGTAGCTCCCTGTTTCTCAGCGCACCTGCAAGCCAGACGCAAATTACCCAAATGGTCTTTCAGTTGATACTCAAAACGGTAAAAATTGTTTTTAACTCCATCGGTAGGATTTACAGCCCGTTGCGGAGGTAATATCCGACCTTCAGAAGTGGGAATAAATTCTAGACCATCTTGGTCATAGACCAAACCCGCTATATAGTGATTTTTCTTTCCATTTGGAAAAACTGCCAATAGCTTTTGTCCGGATCCTGTATAGGTATAATTTACCTCCTTTCCTGAAAAGGTGACTTTCTCAGGAAGATTAAGATAGTTATATTCTACTTTATCAATACCCTTACCTGAATCTGTAATTAAGTTGCCGTTTGGATCGTAACTATAATTAGCTACACCGTCTTTAAAGAAATTCGAATTAACCCCGTTATTTCCGCCATCGGTTACACTAACAAGTTGATTGGAAGCATTGACAATTTTGTAATTATATACTAATTGATCTACTGGACTGCCATTAAAAGACCGATTCATAGCAGTGATGTTTCCGTTATCATCATAGGTAATTTCATCTCCTGTACCAGGAGGACCATAAAGCTTAAATATTGATGCGCCGTTTTTCTTTAATTCGGCAAATTTTAGACGATTGAGTTCATCGTAACGGAAGTCCTGAGTATACGGATCACGTACTTCAATATCAAAGAGATCATTATTTGTGCCTTTGCGTTTGGAAGTTCGCCAATTCCATTCAATAATATTTCCTACTTTATCATATTTGAGGCTCATACCGAAGAAATCCTTATCCGCAAAATTATTCCACAGTTGGTCTGGATTGTTAATTTTTGTCAACCAGCCCCTCATTTCATAAGTATAGCTAAGGCGTTGCAGGTAACAGCCGAGTATCTTTTCGTCCAGTTCCCCAATTGCATTGTAACTATGACGTGATACAGGTTCCCAATAACTTTCATCAATGCGCTGACAAATGGACTTTACGCGTCCGCCAACGTCATAAGCAGTACGGGTTTCAATGCGGAGATTATTTTGGGTTGAAAGTTTATTTTCAAGAACTCTGCCTGAGAAGTCAAGTTTGGAGGAACTGTAGTCGGTCCCCCCTTTATGATTTTCAGCGGCAGTTTGTATAACCCTGCCCAATTCATCATAATAGCTATTAGACATCAATGTTGTTTTTATAATATCGGTCGTAGGATTCAGTACCGAAGTACGACTTCCTGTAGGTAATCCCTGTAGGGATGTACGAGCTGACTGCCCAAACGCTTCGGCAGCTTTAAATGCAAGAGCTCCGTTTGGATAGGTATCATAAAAATTTTCGGTCAGAAGATTTCCATCTCCGTCAGTTGTTTTTTTAACACGATTAAGCCCATCATATTCAGTCTGTGTTATTTTACCGTTTGGATCTGTGACTTTTTTTATTAAATCCCTTTCATTATATTCCATCAGAACCGCTCCTGACGAAGGAACTTTCTTTTTAATAAGACGACCTCTGGTATCATAGTCATACGCAAAAAGAAGTTCATTATTAAAAGGTAATATGGAACCCGTCAATGATTGGCTCGCCAATGGAGGGATTACACAACGTAACCAGCCGAAATAATCGTAGCAATAATAGGTTTTTCGACCTGCTACATTTGTACAGACGATGCGGCCCTCTTTGTCTTTGTATTCAATCGTAATTTGGTCTTTTTCATTTTTTATTTCAACTACTGAAAGTTGATTTGATGCATAGTCACTGACTGTAACTGTCTTATCATCATAATTATACGTTAGCAACTTAACTTCCCCTGAAGTATTAGTTCGATAAGTTATTTGAACGGGAGTATTGTCTGGACCAGGAGCAGTCTGGCTTAAAATACGATTGAGTGGCGATGGCTCAAATTCAATTTGAGAGTATGCATTACCTTGTTTTTGCAGTGTAGAACTGTAAAAGGTATTTATAAATGAAGATAAGTTTTCACCGAGAAATTTTCCCTTGCTGGCCATATCCGTTGGCGGAGCATAGGGTAAATATTTTTTGATTTCACGGCCAAAAGCATCATATTCCATGTAAGAAACTATATCGCTGCTAACTGGTGCATGTATATCGTGTCCGCCTGTGGCTACAGCTATTTTCTGAATTGGTCTACCTAAACCATCCAAATAAGTAATATTCTGTACCACAGAGGATCCTGTCTGATTTAAATGGTTATTTTCAATTATATAATTCTGATTTCCTGAGCCAAGATTACTGCTGTTTACAGGAGGGTTATCCGTATTTTTAACCCTGTCATTGGTAGTACAATCATCACACCCGCAAAGTATATCTTTGATGGTCAATTTAATATCTTTGAAACACGTAGGTTTTCCCTGCACTGAAACGGTGTAAGTATAAATACCAGTATAAAGCGGTTTCACATAAACACTGTCAGCAGTGCGAGTTCGTGTACTATCAACTGCAGTCAGACTGCTCACAAAATGCTTGAGCGTTTTGTGCTCCCAGTTAAAAATATCGGATGTGGCCAGACTCCCAGCCCGAACCGCCTTTAATTTGACAACAGTACCCGATAAAAATTCAGTTTTATCAGGCTCCTGAACAACATTAAACGAGCAGGTCGAAAAAGGGGACAAATATTGTCCTGAAATTGGCAGTTGATTCCAGCTTCGTCCAGGGATTTGCCAACTTACCGATAAATTGTCCCCCCCAGACCCGTCTTTAACAAGTGCTTCGATATAATACTTTGTACCTTTTTTAAGTGTGATGAGCTGAGATTTTTGCTCACTATACTGTTGGTACTGTCTTGGCGAACTCCAACTGTTATGGTAAGCTATTTTTACTTTATTGGCAGGATTATCATCGGTGCTGAGCCAAAGTTCTGTGTTATCATCAGCCGCAACATAGAATGTATACTGTCCGTTTGCGGGAGGGCATATATAGCCTCTCATCCGGGCCCCATAGTTGTCTGCAATGTCCTGTGGTGCCTCAAAACTACTGCGGAGTTCATTCACATCTGCTACCTGCGTAAATTTAGTGCTATTTTTAAGGTCATTGACAGAAGTTCCGTTGATATTATTCCAACGCTCGTATGTTATATACCCTGTTGCTGTACATTGCTGATCTACGGGCGGGTTGTATGGACAGGTTGTGGGCTCAATGAAATATTTCTGATTATCTGATGTATGATTACTACTAAGCTGAATTTGTGCACCATCACTTTGACTGTTCCCGCTTACGTCAAAAGAAACCGTCAAATCATTTTGCGGAGAAATTCGGTAACTGTTATCCGTATTCCGAATAATTTTCCAGGCTTGGTTATAAGCAGTTCTTTCAACCCACATACGTATGCTCCCTCCACTTGATTCAATTACGCGGGTATCTTCGGCATTAATAATCTTTACATAGCCTACTGTGGCTGCTGGAGTAAACTGCCATATTTGAGCATCCATTCCGTTGAGGGTCCGCTGTTTCACTGCTACTCCGTTTACATTTCCAGTTGAATAGTCAGCATAGATTGGTTTGTTGCTGTTTTTGGGTTTAATGGTATAACATGCATTAAGAGACCCTATTACCTGAATATCTTTCGTTGGGGTGTTACAGCCAGTACAATTTGTACAAACGACACTATAGGTAGTGTTTTGAGCAGGGGTAACAGTAATCTGAGTGCCGATTGCTAAAGCTGTACCATCTCCCGTACTCCAAGCATATTGATTGGCAGGAGTAGCAGGTTTTGGTGCTGTAAATCCATCTGTTACCGATACGCCGCCATTTAAATTAGCAGTCCCTCCCGCTGGAATCATTGCAGAGGTTTGATTTCCGTTAATTGTTTCAAATCGGAAATAAGCTCTTAAATTTGCTTCGAACCCCGTTAATATTTTTCGATAATCCGTTTCAATTTCTGCTTGGGTGCGTGCTTTATTCCAGACCCTTACTTCGTCAATTTTACCTGCAAAATGGCCATAGTAATCCCCTCCCAACGTAGCGGAAGGGTGTACCAGTTTAGAGGATGTAGGAGCCGCTGCATTTGATGGAGAAGGTTGACCATTAATATAAAGTGCAGGTTTATTATTTTGATATACAACGGCAATATGGGTCCATCCGCTTAATGTTGCAGAGTGATTTAGCACTAATGGCATATAATTGTCCGTATGTTCAGCCAGTTGAACCCCATTGGTACCTACAGCAATTCCCATACCTGCATTTGCTGCATTATTACTCCCTCCTCCCCAGTCTGGATACAACGCATAACGGTTACTGTAAACGTTTCCAGTTACTGTTTGTTCTGGCAGAACCCATGCTTCCCAAGTAAAATTGGTATGCAGATCTCCAAAGTTAAAATTCTGATTAAGACTTGTACTGCTACCGCCATCAAACCGCAGCCCTTTCCCCCCATTGTAAGAACCATTACCAACCGTTAAAACACTACTCTCTCCTGGTAGCAAATTAGTATTGGTTGCCGAAATACTCAGTTCGCAAGGCTCTGGCAGCACTTTTACAGGAATATTGGCTTTACAGGTAGCATCACTTCGACTCACGGTATAGGTTATATCATGATCAGGATAAGCCACTACCACTGGGCCAGCTGCACTAAACCCATCGGGGTTCGTCCAGGAAAAGGTTACATTTAATGACCCTGGATCGTTATTGTTTCCATCGACCAGTTGATAAGTACCTCCCAAATTAGCATAACGCCCCTGAGCGGGAGAGGGTTTGACCTGATTATTAGTTATTTCCTCAAAGCGCCAATAGGCGACTAAATTCGGTTCTTGACCAGATAAAATTTTCTCAAAATCTGCTAAGATTTGCGCTCCAGTACGTGCAGTACTCCACACCCTTACTTCATCGACTTTTCCGATGTAGCGCCCAAGGTCGTAGCCCCAATGTGCGCCCCCAATATGTGCTGTAGGATGAATATTTTTAGTGGTGGTGGCATTACTGGGATTGCTTGCCTTTGCAATCCCATTGATATATATAGTGGGAACTTTATTATTATAGACAATGGCAATATGATTCCAAGTACTGCTTGACAGGGGTGTATCAAATCGCAAAATCTGCGGTAAATAATTGGAACCATGCTCTACCAGTCTCACACCATTCGTTCCTACTGCAATTCCCAAACCTACGTCATTGCCTAGGGTGCCATTTCCACCCTGAACAGGGAAAAGCAGGTAATGATCATCATTGTTATTATTGGTCAAAGCGGCATTAGGCATTACCCAAGCTTCCCATGTAAATGTATTACTGACAGAACCTAAGTTAAAACTGGGCTCAAATGTGTGATTATTGTCGGTAAAACTTAAGGCTTTACCAGAATTAAACGGCATTCCGTCTACGGCTAATATTATGGCATCCCCCAAAACGACTGGATTAGGAACAGCTGTAGCTGAAAAACCGCAATCGCATTTAAGAAACAACTCTTTTGAGGCCAATTGACATTCTCCCAGGGGGCTT
Organism: Runella sp.; assembly: GCA_027486105.1. Classification (GTDB taxonomy): domain Bacteria; phylum Bacteroidota; class Bacteroidia; order Cytophagales; family Spirosomataceae; genus Runella. The sequence goes on from JAIXPV010000270.1 coordinate 11,787, forward strand.
TCTGGATTATCCACTCCCCTTACTGTCAGCCGGTATCGTCCATCCACCAAATTTTGTAAAACGCTTTCATTTGCTGTCCAGTCCGTTGATAATGTAAAAGCACCACTTACCCATTTTTCAACTTTGTATTGGACGGTTAAAGCTGCCAAATCTCCTTTCAGTTTGACTTTAATATTAGATTTGAGATCATTGGTACATTCAGTAAGGGGTTCACCATCATAGCTGAAAGGACCGATTACTCCGACAGGTTCTGTGTTGGAAATAACACCCCCTGCATCTCCGCTTTTTCGACATGTTGCATAGTAAGCGGTAGTAGTAGTTGGTGTAACTGTGATGGATGTTCCCTGTCCCCCCGTAGACCAAAGGACTGTTCCCTCACAACAAGAAGCGGTTAATTTTACGCTTTCGCCGCTGCAAATGGTTCTTTTTGATGCATTGACCACAAAATCATCCAGAGTAACGGTTAGTGTTTGGGAATTTGGACTGATACAGGAGGCTGATCGTTGACAGCGGGCTACATAATTAGTAGTTACAACGGGTGACACTGTAATTGAATTTCCTGTCCCTGCAGAGTTCCCAGTCGTCGTGTTTGTCCATAGAACCGTTGCGTTGGACTCACAACCAGAAGCAACTAGTGTTGTTGATTGGCCGTAGCAAATAATTTTTGGAGTAGCAATTATTTGTGGTGAGTTTGGCGGGGTAAAATTTACAGTCGTGGATGCTGTATAAGGGCAACCGTTGTATGTAACCGTCAATGTATACGTTCCGGGATAATTTATGCTGGGATTTTGCAGTGGACTGCTGAAATTATTAGGTCCAGACCAACTGTAAGTTCCTCCATTGGATGAGGTTGCTGACAAGTTAGCGGATGTTCCCCCACAAACTGCATTATTGGATGCCGTGACTTGTGTTTGATTTGTCTTGACCTGGACGGTGATTTCTTTTGAGCAAGTAGTAGCACCTATACAGGTAGCAGTATAACTTATGGTAGCCGTTGGATTAACCGTTATGGAGGAAACAACAGCGCCGTTACTCCATTTAATTTGCCCCGAACAGTTATTCAATGTCAGAACTACATTGTTTCCAGGGCAAACGGGGGTATTAGGCTGTGCGGTGAGAGTTATATTGAGTGCATCACAATTGACATTTACATTGAGTGTACCAGCGTTTGATGCAGCAGATGTACACCCAGATTTAGAACAGACAGCAGAATAAGAATATGTTCCAACACTGCTGGGAGTTACAGTCAAAGTAGTCCCTGTTACACCTGTATTCCAGGTTACGGTTCCATCTTCACAGCCAGAAGCTGTAAATAAGGCAGATTGGCCTACCTGAATCGTTGTTAGTGAAGGAGTAACGGAGGGTGCATCTGGAAGGCTGTTTACCGTTACAGTCACACTTGTGGAAGAAGTAGAACCATCACAATTATCTTTTTGACATTTAACGCTGTAAGACGTTGTCGCTGAAGGGTTCACTGAAATGAGCGAACCTGTTGCCCCGTTTGACCAAACATATGTCTGCTCGGCAGAACAACCCGAGGCGGTCAGTCCAGTACTACCTCCACGGCATATTGTTGCAGTTCCTGAAGGGACGGGAGTCTGTGAAGGAGAACAGCCACACGCTATATCTTCATTACGGGTGGTATTATAAGACGCGGAGCATGGGTCAGTATCAACATAGGTAATTCGCTTTACGGTGCCGATACAGATAGAGCTTTGTTGGGTCCAGTTAGGGTTGGCATTACAAATATCAATAGTAATATTACCTGCGGATGAAATACATCCTCCTACTGTACAGGTAGCCGAATAAGTAGTTCTGGAGGTCGGATTAAAAGTCCGGGATGTGTTAGTTTGATTATCACTCCAAGTGACGGTACCGCTGCATCCTGAAACCAGAATTGTAACAGGTTGTCCTGATCCGACTATATTATTGGTAGCGTTGGAAGTAAGGGTTGGGGATGCGATTGTTGTAACGATAATAGTTGAGGTCACCGCTGTCGGAGCGGTACATCCGGAGGCTGCTGGACAGGTAACGGAATAAGTTGTGGTACTGCTGGGAGAAACGGTTATATTGCTTCCTATAGCACCAGTTGACCAAATGGCAATATCACCACAACCAGAAGAATTCAGTGTAATGGATGCCCCGTTACAAATACCTGTAGAAGCGGTGATTGTTGGAGACGGTATAGGGTCTACATTGATATATATTTCGTTTGAATTAGCACTTATGCAGCCGGGGCTGGAAGTTGCTTCACACACTGCCGTATAAGTTGTAGCGGATTTTGGATAAACAGTTAAAGAAGTACCCCTGTTGCCAGTTGACCAAATGACGTTACCAGCGCACCCAGTGGCGGTAAGGGTTACTCCCCTTCCGCAGGTAATATTTATGTCTGAAGATGTAATCGAAGGAGCCGGGGGGCTGGCCGTAACTGTAACAGTAGTCAAATTGTAAGGACTATAGCAATTCCCTATTTTACGTTGAGCATAGAATGTATAAGTACCTCCCATATTACTAAAAGTTGGTGTATAGGAAAGACCACCCATCTGTACTATTGCACCCGATGAGTTATACCAAATCATTTCATTAGCATCAGCTCCAGTGGCCGTCAATGTTATACTTCCTCCTCCACAGAGTGATAAAGGGGGATTTAAAAATGGTTCATTAAAGGAAGAGACATTAATAAAACTACAATCATTGGGAAGAATTATTTTTGTATTGCCCGATGTACAATTTTCGTATTCAAAAACTATCTTGTACTTTTTGGTATTAGAAACATCGGTAAAAGTGAAACTGCCAGTACTATTTTGTTGCGTTGAACCCACAAGAGTTAAATAGGGATGTTGGAGAGCGCCTTCTATGTCGTCCCATGTATCATAACATACGTCATCATTTTCCTGAGCTTCATACAACGAAACTTTGACATTTACACCTTCAACAGCGCTATCAAAATAAGCAGTAATGGAGCAGTTTTGCACAGAGTAGGAGGTACTTATAGTAGTTCCACATACAGGTGGTACTATAGTAATATCTGCAAGCCGAGCGTTTTGATTATTGGAAGCAATCGTTTCGGACGAAAGCAAGGGAATGCTAAGTTCGGATTTCTTTTCAAATATAGAATTGGGGCCAGTATTCTTTGCTCCTCTAAGTAAAGTAAATACTGGGCTGTCTGTCAATTGTGTAAAATACCCCCTTAAGGTGTATTTTACTGTATATTTTTGGGAAGATAATGTTTCCCCAATATAGTCTGTATAATTTCCTCCTGTTTGAATAAAACCTTCAGGCATAACAACCTTAATGGAGAATTCTTTTTGATGTTCAAATGTAAAAAATGCCGCTGAAGGTATTTCTGTTAAATGGGCAGTAATGGTCAACTCAATCTCCTCACCTACCTTAACTTCTTTTTTATCTGATTTCATCCTAAATAGTACAGGATCAACGGACCTAGGTGTTCGTACATTTGGCATGAATGTACGGTAAGTCTTTAAAGATAATGGTTTTAGAGGTGGAATTGAGTGATTATTTTCTTTGTTTTTTTTTATATCTGGTTTGGAATAGACTGTGTGAATTAATAAGCTACTTGTTAGCAGCAGATGTAAGAAATGCTTCATAAAGAGAACCGGATGGAGGAAGGGACAAATGATTTGAGATTCAGAGTGCATATCTTATGCCAGTAATCTCCGTTTGAAAAATAAAATATTTTTTCAAACTAATTTTAAAGTTTACTTTTCTGAAAAAGAAAGCGTTATAAATTTTACCTCAAACTGACCACAATTAATATTGTGCACAAACGGATACTTATTGGGGGAAGTGGCATTATAATTGACAGCTTTAAAAGTAAATCTCTAGAGACAAAACATCGTGAAGCTAATGGGTATTGGAAAAATTGTATTGCCCAAAAATCGTCCTATTCTGACACTTATTCTGTTGCTGGCATATGTTGCTGATAATCATTGTTATGCCAGCCATATTTTTGGTGGGTACATTAATATGGTGCAGCTTGATCAGGGATCAGGAAAATTCCTAATATCAATGAATACCTATCTTGATATGGCTGAATTGAAAAACCAGGATGATATAGACGTTGCTTTTTTCTCTAGTGAAGAAGTTAAAATATACCGAAAAAAAGACAATGTTTTAATGCGAATGTGGGTGTGGCCTAGACCTATAATAGACACACTGATTTATAAAAATCGAGCGTGCGCAGAGCAAAAACGCTTGAACACCTGGGTTTTTAAATACCAAATGGAAATAACACTTCCACCAAAAGAATTTTCGGACCCAGATGGGTATTATATTGCCCGAGAACGTTGTTGTAGAAACGCGGCTTTGACAAATATTCAGCGACCCAGTGATACCGGCATGGTTTTTTATTCCGAGTTCCCTTCACTATTTCAAAATGGACAACCAATCCAATATTCATCGCCAGTTTTTGGTCCACTTAACGGAGACTACCTCTGCGCCAATAAAACGTCTAAATATGATTTTTCAGCTACTGACCCAGATGGAGATGAATTAAGATACACGTTGACAGACCCTGTCAAAGGGAATACTGGACCTTTACAGATCTTTATTACATTTCCAGGCCCCTATTTGCCTGTTGAATGGTTGCCAGGTTATTCTGCCATGAATGCAATTCCAGGCACAATTCCTTTACGAATTGACAGTAAGTCTGGAATGCTAACAGTAAGGGCAAATCGGATTGGACTATTTGTATTCTCTGTACAAGTTGAAAAAATACGTAATGGAAAACGGATAGGGATGATACGTCATGAATTTCAATTGCCTGTGGTGGATTGCTCAGCAAAAACACCGCCCGTTCCGATTATCACCTATCAGGGAAAACCAGTTACCGAATTAGCGATTTGTCCCAATGAAATTATTACCCTTGAAACCGAATTCAATAATGAATGGGCTTTTCAATGGCAAAAAAATGGTGATAATTTAGACAATGCTGTTTCAAACAAACTACAGGTGAAAGATGTTGGGGAATATACTATCGTAAAAAGCTTCCTCAAAACCTGTTCAAATGATACAATAGGGCCTGCTGTAAAGCTAAAGGTAACGGACAAAGTTACTCATGTTAAAATTAATGCTTCAGGTCAGAGTCTTTGCTATGGGGATTCGTTATTACTCAAAGCGTTTTCAACGGATAGTGTTACTTTCGAATGGTCAAAGAACGGCACAATGTTACATTTGGGTAATGTATTAAGAATAAAAGAATCGGGAACTTATCGTTTACAAGCTAGCAAATCCAATTTCTCCTGTTCTGGTGCGGCTGACAGTATTCAAATTCAGGAACTGCCCCCCCTTAAGTTACCGCTTTCTAAGGATACCACTCTATGTGAAGGTGATACAATTTCCTTACAAACAGCTTTTATAGAAGGATGGCAATATAGTTGGTTTAAAGAACAGAAACCTTTAATAGTTAATGCTTCACGCATAATGATTACCCAAATAGGGACATATCAGGTAAACGCTACAGACTTAAGCGGATGCAAAGGGTCTGCGACATATCAAATAGCGTATGATCCTGATTGCAAGTTAAAAAAAATGAAAATTTATATTCCAGATGTATTTACACCTAATGGGGATGGTATTAATGATACTTTTGAAATAAAAAATATAGAACAATACTCTGATAATGAAGTTACTATATTTAACCGGTGGGGAGAGATTATATTTCATTCAATAAATTATCAAAGACCATGGGATGGAACTATAAGTGGAGAACGTTTGCCAACTGGTATCTATGTTTACAAAATTACCTTACGAAAAGAGCAATTTAGTTATAGTGGACCTTTAACTATTGCATATTAAACCATGGAAATCCGTGTCGGATAAGGCTTATTGTTTTAATCAACCTCATAATTTCATCAATTATTTTACCCCTGATACTTTTCAAAAGAGAAATCAGAGCAAATACTCTAAAATTGGTGTTTCAATAAACAGGTAAGACAGCTCTGTTTTTTGTACGCGTACTTGAATATGACCGTGATGTATCAGATGATTGGGAAGATTATATACCTATTGAATTTTAAAGGAAATTATTGCAAGAAAACCCGCTCATCAAAGCCGTCAGAGAAATTGCTTTAGAATTCAGGCAACTCATGAAGACGAAGCAAGGGGATCAACTACAGACCTGGTGTAATAAAGCGCTTGATTCGGGAGTGGAGGCCCTGAAAGGATTTGTCAGAGGAATTAAATAAGCTTTTAAAGCTATTTTCCAAGCCTTCACCTCCGAATGGAGCAACGGACAGGTCGAAAAACAAGTTAATAGGCTCAAAAATATCAAGCGTCAGATATATGGAAGCGCGAGTTTTGAGCTGCTCCGCAAAAGAGTCATTCTGATAGGAAACATCAACTTTCACCAAATGTGACGATGAGCTAGATTGAGATACAAAATTGACCTAACATATAGGTAATATCCTAATTAACAGGCAATTGCGTGCTTTTTTTTAAACTTCACCCGCGCGCCCCCCTTCCCCTGTTCTTAATCAGAACAGGTCCGTACTTTTCATTACTTTTTTTCAGTACTTTTTTCAGGACTCGCTTTGCGGAAAAGGACAATTTTGCATTTTTTTCCCTAAAAGCCCTTTAAAATGTTCTTAATAATTTTTAATAAGTACTTAATTAAGAACTTGCGTCCAAAAGTTAGCTCATTCTCGCCTAAAAAAGTCTCCAAATGAAGATTGAAGAATTTCGCCCAAGGTCGATGGGGGCGCCATACGCTTTTCGGCCTCCATTTTCTGGCGCTCTGCTGCTAATTGCATTTGATGAAACGCTTTTTTTACTTTTTGTTTGGCCTCCTGTTGGCGTCTAGGCTGCTCTTCTGCCGAAAGGATCCCCATTCTTATAGCTTCATTGTGTCGTTCATCGTCAAATTGAATCACCGTAGGGTCAATCTCCAACACAGTACAGGCCGTGTTTTGATTCGCAAGGCCCAGCCAGCCCCGGGTTTTAAGGCGGAAAAAGCTTTTATAAGCTTTCAATAGCTTGTTGATATGATTTTTAAGGGTGGCAATGCAGCAACTGTCATTGAGGGCCCTGCGCAGGTAACTGTACGTAATACGAATCTGATAGTTTTGTGCCGTGGACTTACCCCAATTTTTCACGTAGTACATGATGAGCTCAATGGCCGTATTTTGGACCGACTGGTGCATTCAGGGATAAATCTGTTTATTTTCGTCACATAATTGCCTAATGGCGGCATTTCGGTCGAAGAACTCCCTGATCTTGGCTTTGGTTTTGCCCATGGAAATACGGGGCTTAGTGGGTACCACGGGTTGATGCTGAAACATGGACGATGCCCAGGCATCAGCGGAAACGGCAGGTCTAAACATAGGCAACAAAAATGAAGGAAGACGAAGTAATTTTTGGACGGCTGTCTTTTTGTTTGACTGTGTAGACAAATTACGCGCTATTAAATGACATAATCAATGTACTATTGATAAAAAAATCAAATCGGGGTTAACGGCAAAACAGGTCACGGCCAAAGTATCCGCTCCTCCGGCACTGCTTAGCGCTGCGATAGATTCTGGTTGACCCACCAAGCGTTAAGGTCCCATTTTTTGAGGATGTCAGGCGAACAGTTCGGTGGCGGCGGGTACAATTCTATGGTGGATCCCGCGGGTCGGTTACGTTGCCGTAAAAATTGCAGGATTTGCTCCTCCATCAGCTGTCCACCCTGTCCGTATTGGGCCCAAACGGCCACGAAGCGGAACGAATGCTGATCTAGATAGTCGAGGGCCTGCCCGATCATTCCGGTACCGTTGAGGACCATAAAATTCTCCGTTTCGGTCGGGATCGGATTATCTTTTCGACGGTTTCGGGTAAGATAGGATCCAAAGTCAGGTAATCCCTCAAAGATGTGGAGCGTATTGTCTCTGTCCGCAGTTCGTTGCGCCCTAAAAACCGAAATGGCCTTGGCTCTAATAGAGAGCTTCCTAAAGTCTGCCGCAACCTCTCTGGCCTCATATCCACCCGCAAGATTGGCGATTCCAATGGCGGCATGAACGAATTGTGGCTTATTGAACCGCGCAAACCTAATCTGTTGGAGAAAGGGTGCCATGGCTGCCGGGTCAATGGCGCGTTGAAGCAGCCATTGGGCGCTCGAAGCCCATGGTGCCGTTACGGGGAATTGAAACGGCTGGGCGGAAATGATTTGGAAAGACGGCGGGGCCGTTTGGAGTTGCTGGGGTTGCCCCGCTGTAGTATCCAAAATATGCATGTCGCCGACGGTATTTTCAATAAAAGCCAAAGCTTCCGAAACGGTATTGAGCTGCCCCATCCTTTGTGCCAGCTCAATGATGTTTCCCCCTTTACCTTCGGCATGGTCATAATAGGCCCTGGCATCGCGTGAGAGCTTGAAGCTGGCGGAGTTTTCCTGCCTGAATGGTGATTTATACCATTTGCAACCGGATTGCACCCTAACAGGCAAGTGGCCGAGGTTTTGCAGAAAAACATCTAGTCGAATGGATTTTGCCTGATCAACGCGCATGTGACATTTTGTCAGTTAAAAGTCTGATTATCAGATACTAATAGGTTTAGCAGGGCGCAAAAATACAAATAAAATACTATAAATTATAGTAAAAGTACAATTTCCGCGCAAAACCCTTCTTTCTTCATTAGCAAAATCATTTTTCAACAACTAACCGATTTAGTAAAGGATTTTTTTGAAATAAAGGTGTATTAAAATATAAAGGTTTGTGGGACAAAATCGCAGTACCAAAAACGACAAAATCGCTGTTGATAATGGTGACAAAATCGCTGTTGATAACTTTGGAAAACATTGAAAATCAGTCAGTTATTAACAATTGTGTTTTATTACTGCGATTTTGTCCCATATTTCTATTTAATCAATTGAAAATCAGTTTTTTAGGTATTGGAGTTATGCTATTATAAAGTACCAAGCCTCTTGTTCCTTTTTCCTCTACTCTCGCTTCTGTATAAAGGCTTTTCACAAGCCGATGAATCTTTTTAAAGTTAGTTCTAAAGTCAGTCATTCGTGTATAATCTCCTCCAAATTGCTGTTTGATTGTCTGCCACGTCAGAAATTGTGGTTTTCCCTGCGGTACACGGTGCAAACGATGAGCAAGGAATGTATACCAGTCTATTGCTGTTGCGTTGTTGCTGAGAGCTACAAGGTGGCTTTTAGCTAATGGAACTGCATGTTCCATTAAATTATGAAAATAGGCATCCGATAATTCTATTTGGCTAGGCCATAAAACTAATTGATCTGGTTTCTTTTCAGGAAATAAAGTAAATCCACTTACAATAGGCATATTGATATTTGTCTGCCCTTCGTTTCCGTCATAGGTCATCCTTACTACACACGAGGCCAAACGGCTGATTTGATCGCGAACAGCATTGACCTGGCTTCCACTCTCCGAAAAACCCATATAATTATTAAAATCTGTCACGCTATTAGCCGGCATACCGATGATGCGATTTTGGGTCTTCAACGCTATAGTATTTAATGTAGCAAGGATGATACGAGCCTTTACACCGTAGGGCAATCCAAGGTACTGCATTTCGTGCGTGACAGGATTTCTGATAGGCATAGGCATTACGTATAAGGAGAATTTGCCGCTTTCAGTCTGCCATATCTCGTTTGGCTTTAAATCAGGTTCTCTCCTAGGCAGATAACAATGCGACATAACAGACGATTGGAATAAAATCTCCCTATCATCGGGTTCCTCTTGATAAGCCTCATAAATCAACTTATTCCGCCGTTTCGCCACGGGAGAAAGTTGTAGCTTTTTATCCTTGTCTAGGTTTTCCTTCATTGTACGCTATATTTACGGCGCTCCCTTTCAATTTTTTCCTGTATCGCCTCTATCACCCAATCATGAACCGATATTGTTATTTTTCGGCTTCGGTGCGGCCGCTTGTCTCTCAATTGCTTAATACTTTCCATTTCTTCGCCCGTCATGATGAGCTTTATGCTCTTGGTACCACTTGTTGCTATGTTGGCCTTAGCTTTACCTGTAGGCGACCCACCACCGTTAATAAATTCCTTTAGCTTCTTTTCAGATACTTTTTTGACCGGTGGCTTTAGCGCTTCCGGCTCTCTTGTTATGGCCATAATGACGTTTATTTTGACGTTAAAAAAGACGTTTATTTTAAAGTTATTTTAGACGTTTATTCCAACGTTTAATTTGTTCATTATTGTACTGAATACCAGATTAATTTCACTTATTGCTTTCTGATCATAAGGCTGCCATTCAATCACGCCCTGTCCTACGCTGGCTGCATTGGCAAAGCTTTTCCGTGATACAATGGCAGGACCAATATATTCAATCAAGGTACTTTCAGTAAGCAAATCTGCTGAATCTCGGTTATCAGAACCTTTAGGATCAGCACGGTTCAGGATTGAAAACGCATGTAGCTCATCAGATTTTAGCGATCTAACTTCCTTTACAAGATTTTCAATGTCTGCGATTGTCCAAAGATCGAAACTACGGGGATTGAATGGCGCAAGGAGAGCATCTGAGACAAACAACGCTGCTCGTTGACTGCTGGTGTCACGCCCTCCAGTATCAATAACAATGTGGTCAAATTTTGGCTTAAACTTTATTACCTGTTGGCGCACCGCATCACCAAGTAGCGTAGTGGCTGTATAACCGCTATTACCATCTGTGTTCCGTTCACGCCATCGAGTGAATTTGGTTGATGTACTTTGCTCATCAGCATCAACAAGCAAAACATCATATCCTTGATTGACAAGCCATACCGTGAGGTTTGTAGCAATTGTTGTTTTTCCGCTTCCTCCTTTTATACCTCCAACTGTGAATACCATTATGTTACAACATTTTAATGACGCTTATTTTGACGTCAAATTTAACGTAAAAATTAACGTTAAATCAAACGTTATGCTATTTATTTTATAAACACAATCGTTCTGCCTTACCTAGGTAACCAAATTATCGCACTAACCAATAACTTATAGGCTAACTTTCATTAAATGATTTTAAACCATTGTTTCTTACAAAACTGGCAATAGTGAGTCTATGTACATTCAAAATCCTGCTGATTGCACTAAATGATACCTTTTTATCCAACAATTCTTTTATCTTTTTCTCTTGGCCGGTAAGCTTAGTTTTGGAAGATTTACGACCTTTGGGACGACCCAATATCACTCCTTCCGCTCTTTTTCTGGCCAGAGCTTCTTTGGTTCGTTGCGAAATAAGGTTTCGTTCTATCTCCGCTGAAAGGCCAAATGCAAAAGCTAAGACTTTAGAGTTGATGTCGTTACCAAGCCGATAGTTGTCTTTGATTGTCCAAACTTTCACTTCTTTAATCATACACTGATTTAGGATGCCCATTATCATCAGCAGGTTTCTTCCCAGTCTTGAAAGCTCACTACAAATCAAAACATCGTCTTTTTTCATTTTATTAAGTAATTTCCCTAACGCTCTATTTTCAGCAGTTTTAGTGCCAGTAATAGTTTCTTCAAGCCAACGGTCAATGACCATTTGATTTTTCTCACAAAAGCCATTTATTTCAAATCGCTGGTTTTCAACCGTTTGCTTATCGGAGCTTACTCTGATGTAACCGTAAATCATTAATACAAATTGTTTAAGTTAAAGATAGTTTTAACCTATACAATAACCTTGCTATTAAAATCGCCCCATTCTTCGCGGCAGGGACATCAAACGATATGGCTACGAATTTGCGGACTTGTGGATTATCAATGCGCACAACGGTGTGAAAGAAAAGGGCGTATAACTTCGGCAGATTTTGGGTCGGCAGCAATGAGCTCGTCTTTCTTGTTGCCATCTATTATAAAAGCTTCATTATAGCCTGTAAGAATACCTCTATAAATGTTTATATTCCAATCTTTAAGCGGAGTTCCGATTCTTTCTATTTTTTCCCTGATTCTTTGCTCTATCGGGCTAAGAATGACCCAACTATCAGACGTTTGAAACTGGCAGGCGGCTTGGTGCTGACTAACATAAGCGTGAAGTGAATCAGGGCATTTGTCTTTTACTAAACATGCTTTCGTTTGCCCTTGGTTGGCAATTTTTTGAGCCAGGAGGATATTAGTGTCTACGGTAGCATTATCAAAGATTTTTTGACCTGCAAAATCAATTAGGATAACTGGATTTGTCTTTTCGGCAAAGAATTTACGCAATGATTCGCCATAGCCTGCCCTCATCCATTTGTTGGAAGTAATGTAGCACAAAATACCTTGATCTTTAAGGCATTTGAAGCCCTGCTCATAAAAGAGCGAGTAAATGTCCCCAGTCCGTTCAAACGTTTGAAACGTTTCTCCTTCAAATAATTTAGCTAAATAACCACCCTCGTTTTGTAGTTGGATATAAGGCGGATTTCCAATGACTATATCAAATCCTCCATGTTGAAAAACATCTTTAAAAAACAAGTGCCACAAGAAATAGGGACGCTCGTTAGTTTCTTGGATACGGTCGAGAGACAGCAGAGCATTTTGGAGGCGAAACTGTTCCTTTTGTAGGTTTTCAAGAGCTCTTTGTTTGGTTGTCAGTGCTTTTTGTTTCTTTTCTCGGTTGGCTTTGTTATCAGTATCATAAATCGTGATGAGTCTTAACTCGTTTTCCAAGATGGCTATTTTAGTTTGAACCTCTGCCAGTTTTAAATCTACATTGTAGTGCAGGTGCTCGTGTACAATGTCATTTATTTGTTTTTTAATAGTAGGTTTTTGCAGGCTATCAATATCAAAAAATGTATCAATCAGTTTATCAAGGTCTTGACGTTTAGTGTCTAAAAAATCCATACGTGTTTGTTGGACCACCACATTGCCAAATATATCCAGCTGTTGCCCGCTTTCAACAAGTGCAACCGCCGTTTTGATTTGTTGCAAGTTGTTAAGAGGTATTCCTTCAAAGCTTTCCAAGAGGCTATTGCCCTGCATAATTTTGTAGTCGAGGTTGGGCAGTGGGCAGGGCGTTTCTTCATCCACCACGAGTGCCAGCCAAAATCGCAAGCGGGCAATGTCTACTGCGCCTTTATCAATGTCTACTCCGTAGATGCTATTTTGGATGATATGGCGTTTGGCTTCAGCAGGATCAAGGGTTAAATCTAAGGTCATCTTTGCCCTGAAAACCTCGTTCAACATACCCATCGGAAACGCTCCCGAGCCAATGGCCGGGTCGCAAATCTTCACGTTGTCAAGCAACTGCTCAATTTTTCGAGCATTTTTCACCACAAATCCTTTGGGCGTACCACGATCGTTGTGGTGTATGAAAGACCTTACCGCTTCAGCAGACTGCACCTCTTCAAACGAAGAGGGAAGGTTTGTTTCAAGGTATTGAATCAAACTTTCCCGACACATGTACTGAACAATGGCCTTAGGCGTGTAAAAAGCCCCTTTGTCTTTGTTTTCTTCGAGCAAATTCTCGAAGATATGCCCCAGCATTTCGGGGTCAATGCCTACGTTTGCATCGTCGGGATCGTTTTCGTCAATGGTGAAATTGTACCGGTCAAAGAAATCAAACAGGTCCCGGAAGTATATTTCCGGAAAATCAAAATGATTGGTCTGAGGCTGATCGTTGTCGAAAAGGCCGCCGTTGAGATAAGGGATTTTAACACCACCCTTGGCCCTTCCCCACGTTAGGGAAGGGAGATAGAATAGGTCATTTTCGCGTTTGGTATTGAGAGTTTCAAAGAAAAGTTTGGTTAGTACTTCGCTGTAAAAATGCCCTTTATCAGGATAGTCAGTAAAGAGATTTTTAATAAAATCGGGGTCTCCATTGCTCCATTTAACCACTTGCTCCTCTCCTCGAAGGAGAGGAATGTATGGACAACCCATCCAGCCTTTTTTTTGCAAAAAATATAAAAATACGATGCGCCCAAGCAATTTTTTAGCAAAATCCCGGATGGGTTTTTCCTGTTTAGGTTGGGTAACCTGTTCGCTATCTACCAGCAAGCTGCGATACTGCGGTATGTTATTTACGTATTGCCAAAAACGTTCATACTGCTCTCGATAGCCTTTAAAAAATTCTTTATTGAGTTTGTCGACGGAGAAGGCAGTGGTAACCGCCTCAATTGTACTTTCATTTTTATGTCCTGCTAATTCCAACAGTCGTCGGGCGGGAGTAGTACAGGATTCATTAGGCCCCAGCAGAAAACTATACCGTTTAGGTGCGGTTTGGGTTATGATAAGTTCTCCATCGGTATTGAAAGTACTGCTTTTGGCAATAAATGAAAAGCGATAGTCTTTTTGATCCTTGGCATGAAACAGCACCAAAAGTCCTTGAAACTGTCCGAAATCAATGAGTTTCGCTGCTAAATTACGTAACTCTACTCGATTGCGCGCAATTACTTTATTGTCGGTGAGTTGAACATCGACAAGTGCGAGCCGTTTATCATCGGCAAGGGTAACTACGCCAAACTGAAAAGCTTTTTGAACAAAGTCTATACCTTTAAACAAAGGTGAGTAGGCAGAAGGTAAAAGGAGTTCGGCGCGAGTAAAAACGAATTTTATGATCTCCTGCCAAGTTTCGAGGCGATACGGCTCGTGTAGCTTATCTTTTAGTTCTTTTTCGGTCATTCCAAGGTTTTCTTTTCGTTTTACTATTTTATAAAAAAAGAAATTTTTTCAATTAAAACCCTAATAATCAATATATTATAATATTTTCTTTTTTATTCACTTTTCATTTCTTTTTTTTTTTGCCAATTCATATTTGCGGTATGTTTTCCCCCCTGAATATTCTAACTCTTCCTCCTCTACTAATTTATACACCGCTTTTTGAATATCCTTGCGGTCAATTTCCTCAAATCGTCTGTGGATATCTTCAACACTACTTTGAGGTCTCAGGCGCAGTTCTTCAATAATCAGGGCTTTGAGACGATGTGGCTCTATGACTTTCAAACTAGCTTTTACATTGAGCTTGGCGTTAGCGATCAGTTGAGAGTTGATGAGGTATTCGGTCCCTTTTTTGAGTCCCCGACTAACAATCAATCTCTGTTCAGTTAATCGACTTATATATCCTCTGAGGCGTTCTTCTTCAGGTAACTGTAACTCTTTGTAGAGTTGAGTAGCCGAGATTTTCTGCCATCGTGATATGATACCCAAGGCAATAAACTCGCGTTGTGACAGTTGGTAATGGTTCGACACATATTCAAGCAAAGCGATGCTTGCTTCGTCAAGGATTTTAGACTCCTGCACCACTTTAACGCTGTCGTAGTCGGCCTCAACGATTGGAAAAGGTTTGGCATTACGGCTACTGATTTCATACAACAAATCAAAACCTGACCCTTCTCCTTCCATGAGATTGAGATCATGAAATATTTTGATGAGATGCGGGTTTCGCCGGGCTGTTTTGTGCAAAATATTGTCTTTAGAAATTCCCATCAATAGTCCACCTGGGTTTTTGATCTCTAATCTGTCTACATGGACATTGATAAAAATATCTCCAGATATGGTATAACTTTTATGGGCAAAGGCATTGATAAGCAACTCTCTAATGACCCGTTCGTCATAAAACCGAATGGGTTTACGCTGAAAAAGTCCGTCTTTGAATTCGTGATAATAAGTCAGTTCGATAGCTTCTTTTTCGATTTCCAGCAATAGTTCTTTGGGATTGAGGGAATAGTCGTGCCAATCCAACTTACGTACTTTTTCTTCTAAGTCATTGTAAACCAGATACTGTATTGTAAGCGGATATGCCAAGCGACTGCGTTGGGAGGCATTACCAAGCCACAAAACGCCTAAATTTGTTAATTGTCCGTTGTTGATAAGGTTGTAATGCTCAGCAATTTCAGCATCACTTTTTTGCTTTACAGTATCTTTTACGCGTGGCGACTGCCTAATATCGTATGCAAATTTTGTTAGATGGTAGACTGGAATATCTTTGAGCCAAACATTGCGCAGTTGTAATTCCCACTGAAAAGCATCTTTTTCGGCGGCTATCCTTACCAGATCTTCGCTACGTGCTGCGTGGCATTGGTCACCTACCCGAAGGTAAATTTTGCCATCGTTGGTAGTAGCAATAGTTTTGGACGAAGGAAAAACAGTAAGTTCAAAATATTGCCCTCCATTAGGATGTATTAATACGTCACTCGCTGTTACACCCACATTGAAAGACAGAGAACGAATTCGGTTAAGGGTTTTGTTGATGTCTTCAACGTTGATTGTTTGTTCACTTGGCGGCATTTTATTGACATCTTCTATACCAATAATAAGTTTACCGCCTTGAGCGTTGGCAAAACAAACTGCCGCTTGCGTCAAGTCTTTAAAACCACTCTCGCCTTTATGAATGATGCGAATACTCTTATAATCAATATATTGGGATTCTGGTGTCATGCATTGAAACTTTCTGAAATGATAATTTTGGGTATAAGATCCTTAGGAGTGGTTTTCTTTTTTGAAGTCGGATTTTGTCGAATTTTCAAATTATAACTATTCAATATTTTGAGCAATTCATCCAACAATGCTGACAGTTTTAATTTTGATGTTTTCTGGTTTTTCTGCAATTTATTGATGTCACGTTGGAGATTTTGGTACCAACCTTTTTTCAAAGCTTCTTTGGCTAAGAGTATAAGCGTTTTATCATCTTGGCTCAAGTGTGGTACATTCAAAAAACCGTTCAAATATTCTTGGGCTTTTTTCTCGTTGGGGCCTGGAGTTGTGTCTATTTTGTGTTCACTTCCCGCTTCTCGCTCAATATCGGCCTTAAATTGTCCGATAGCAGCCTGCACCTGATCATGGTGAATTGGGTGTAATGCTATGGCCTTTTCAGACTCAGAAGCCTGAAATTTCTTGACAGCTTCTAAAAAAGATAGGGGAAGCACATCGCCATTGGATTGTACATAGAAAAAAGCATCGCGCTTGTGGTTTCTTACAAAGCTGATAGTTTCATTACGTTGAGTTTTATCTTTACGCCCTACCCGTGCCCGTAGCGGCATTTGCTGAATCTTGCGGAAATAATCTGGGTCTTTTTCTTTTAATTCCCTGATTTTCATCAAGTATTCCAACTTTTCATCTTTTTCTTCATCGGGGTCTTTGTCAAAAAGTCCGAAGGTCTCGGGGGTTTCGTCAGGGCTATAAATTTGACTATCTTCACCTAATGCCGCGTGGAAGGCTTGCAGTTTCATCAGTGCTTTTTTCTGTAAGTCAATATCGTTGTCAACCTGCGCTGTTGGAAAAAAGTTAAATACATGCACTTCTTTGGCTACTGATCCAATGCGGTTTACTCGCCCGATACGCTGCATTAATCTGGTAGAGTTCCAGGGTGTATCATAATTGACAATCACGTTGGCACGGTGCAGGTTTACACCTTCCGCAAGTACTTCTGTTGAAATGACCATATCATAATCATTGCGCTTTATTCCCGAATAATTGGCATCGAAATTTTCACGGATAATTGGCATACGATCCTTGCGGGTATGGCTGTCGACTGTCAATATTCTTTGCTCAATAAAAATCGGTAGTTTATTGGCTAAATAATCAGTTGTTTCTTTGCTTTCAGAGAAAACGACTAGTTTCTTTTCGTGATTGATTTCGGAAAACAGGCGAGAGTTGAGGTATTCAACGAAGGTATCAAGCTTAGGATCTTTGTCGCCAATTTGTTCCCAAAGAGTTACCAATTTAGTTAATATTTCTTGGTCTTGTTTGAGGCCACTTTTAAAACCCTCTTCAAAATCATCGGGGGCACAAATTTCGATGGTAGGGTCGTCGAGTTGCCGTTCCAATACCAAATCTAAGAGTTCATCTTCTTTACTGTCGTTGATGTACTCACTCACGGGAAGGTTGGGGGCAATAAAAATACGGCCTTGTTCAAACATGATAATCATGGCTTGATTGGCCTGTAAAAATCGCCTCAATGAAGCCTTAAAAGCATGAAAACTGCTATCAATGCGTTTTACGAGCATGGTCTTCATGATTTTGGCCAACTGTGTGGCAATCATATCAGCTTTTTTGTACTTCTGTTTTTTGTAAGGTTTAAGAAAACCTATGGCCCGATAGCGGTTGTATGTAAGGCCTAAAGTAGGGTGTGTCAAAAACCAAATGGTTTCGTCATAAAGGCTTTCGAGCTGCGGGTCCAATTGGTAAAAAATTTTCTGTGGCCCTTTTACGTCGGGGAAACGGATACCCTGATCGTCAAGATCTTTTGAGTATTGGTCATGAATCTGCAAATCGGTACGGGTTCGCCGAACGGTCAGAGGTTCGATGACTTTATTACGGATTTCGGTATAAATTCGTTTGACAATGGCCAATGTATCAACCAAATCAATTTCATTTTTGGCTTTGCGATAAGCGTCAATTTGCTGGCGAAAGAAGTGCTGTAAGTTGCCTACTTCGAGGGTAGAATCTTTGCTGTCTTGAAACAAATATACCAAACTCGCCACGTCTTCGGGACGATTATTAAGCGGTGTAGCAGATACAAGCATTACTTTTTTTTGGGTGCTTGAACCGTCGGGCAATACTCTACGGGCAGGCGATTTGCAGATTTTTTGCAGGTCGTTGTAGGCCGTAGAAGCATCTGACCGAAACTTATGGGCCTCGTCTACAATCACCAAATCGTATTTTTCTGGATTACGGACTTTGTGTAAGCTGCCGTTGGTTACGATTTCATAACTTTCAAATCCAAATTTTTCAAGGGTGTCGTCCCAGTTACTCTTGAGAGCGGGCGGCACTACAATCAGGGTACGAGATCGATGTTCTGGAAAGCCATTTTTGAAGAAAAACTTTTTGGCAATAAGCGTTGCAACGATGGTTTTGCCTAAGCCAACGACATCGGACAAGAAAAAACCGCCGTGGCGTTCCATTTTGGCGTATCCGTCGTTGACAGCGTCAATCTGGTACGAGAGTCGTTTGAAGCCCTTAGGCAGGTCACTCACAGAATTAGGGTCGAATTCAATGCTTTTGCCAAAATACTCAATTAAAAATTTCAAATAGACCTCATAAGGGGTGAAGGTATCATTAAGGTAAGTTTGATGTCTGAGTTTATCGACGAAATCCTCACTGACAGACACACCCTCAACCCAAAGTTTTTCAAAGGTGTGGGTGGCAAACTCAATGTCGGTATCGTCGCGGAGCTCGACGTTGAATTCAAAATTACGGTGAAGACCCGCGTCGGTTAGGTTACTCGACCCCGTAATAACTGACCCGTAGCCATGCGCATGTTTGGTTTGCTCTCTGAATATGTAAATTTTAGCATGAATATTCTGTTTCGGATGTACTCGTATCTGTAGTTTTTGTGTTGCCAAATCGCTGATGAATTGCAACATACCATCTTCAACAGTTTTTGAGTAAGCGGCTTGCTGAATATTTTCTTTTAATGATGAAAAAAATTGTTCCTGAGATAGATGTCCATCAACTTCGAAAATAACCCCGTTTTTTTGAGCATCAGCTACCAACTGGTCAATATTGATACCAACTAATATTCTGATTTCTTTGGCATTATCTATAAAAGGTCGGATTTGAAAATAACCAGATGCTCTAAAATAGCCCACAAGTGCATCAAAAAAATAGATATTTTTATGCAAAAAAACTCCTTCTATTTTTTGTAATAGTGTATTATCTGTTTCGTTAGTGAAGAACTTGGTGGACATAAATAATTCTAATATTGTTGCTGAAATTAATAGAGAAAATAGAAAACCTTGAATCGGTGTACTTCAAAGAGCAGGGCTTTCTCATAAAAATGACAGAGTGCTCGTAACCCCCAAATAACTCTAGTCCTTTTAGGATTTATGATAGCCCAAACTTAGTTTTTGTAACTCATCTAGCTATTTTAATGACAAACAAGCAAGTTATGCCTAATATTAAAACATTGATTTACAGCAATTTAATTTTTATAAAAAAAACTGTATTTAACAGTTAGTTACGGTCGATCGGACATTACGAACGATATACCGATGGTGATTTTTCAAAGTGCTAAGGATTTTTTGTAAATATATAGAATTACAGTTATCAAGAGGCTTGATACTTACTTTACCTATTTTTCGATGTAGCTTGATTCTTGACATACTTGCAGCGGTAAATAGCCTTAAAATGCTGTATATAATGGGTAATAATAAGCTTAAAGACTCAAATTCATCCATTTGTATAATATTGATTTTAAGCATTTTAGCTTAAAATATAAGGCTGGATACAAAAAAGTATTAACATTATCCAGTAAGCTACTGGAGATTAGGAATTAACTTTATTTTACTGATTATCAGTTGATTGATTTTTAGGGTCATGACCGCTTGATAATTTTTCGTTATACCAAGTAAAAAATGAATTTATCATAGTAGAATCAGTGCTGTTAGCATCGTTCATTCGATATTTTTTGTCTTAAAAGCCACTTTTTACCTACTTGAGGTAACCCCTTTTTATTCCTGCGACATTTCGGGCTATGGTCTAAAGATTTTGTATATACAATTGTATGTACAAATGTATATACACCCACTTTTTAACAGAGTATATACTTCACTAAAAACAAAAAACCTATGTTACAGGCATGTAACATAGGTTTTTAAGAAAAATAACATATATCTCGACCTTTTTATTAATACCGGGACTTGTACATACAATTGTGCAGACAATCAGGCTGCCAACAGGGCTTCTTCTGGTTTTGAAGGAGAATATTGGATGATTTTGGGTCTCATCTTCATGATTGAGGTCCATCGCCAGAAGACAAAGGCTGCCAATGCCAAAGCCAGCCCCAATAACCACAGTCCATTTTGTTTTAAAAAACTCATTACCTCTTGGCGGGTGATGGGTTCTTCAACGGTTTCGGGCATTACCTGCGCCTGTAATACAGTGGGAGAGAAGGAAACCGTTGGTTCTTCTGTCTCCGAAAATGCTTCTGCGATTTCTATCGAAGCACTCTTGGCCAGCAACTCGATCAGATCGGACTTGCAGGTGATTTTCTTACCCTCAATGGTATGCCCCCTGATATTGTTGAAAAGCGCGGTAAAGGCTTCATTCTTCTCGTAGGCTTCCAGCCGGTAACGGAGCTCTTTTAATTGACCTTCTAGCTCCTGAATTCTTTCTTTATCCAAAGCAGCGGCCTGCACCTGGCCCGTCAAATCCTTAAAGCTTACAATGGCTTTTCGGATAAACTCACTTTCCTTGAGGTCTAACTCCTGCGCAAACTCTTTGAGCAGAACTTTGGTGGGTTCATCCACGCGAAAGTTGATTGTTTGATTTTTCATGG
Organism: Runella sp.; assembly: GCA_027486105.1. Lineage (GTDB taxonomy): Bacteria > Bacteroidota > Bacteroidia > Cytophagales > Spirosomataceae > Runella. Next base: position 32,909 of record JAIXPV010000270.1, read on the forward strand.
TTGTTTTCGTAAACTGTAAATATCTTTTAAGCAAAGATATTCTTATTTTAATGAATTAAAACGAAGGAATCGGATTAAACCATGTATGCCTCTTAAAAAAGGTTTCCCGTTAGTTGTGGCGGTAATGGGCTGCGATTTTGTGCCGCCAGGATATTAGTGATCTAAAGGCAACGATGCATACAGACAGATGACTGTCTGTATGATGATTATGAGAGCAGAAAAGTGAAGGCTGACTTTACGACTGGTGTTTTAGGTGATTTTATCTGACGAAGTTTATCCTTTAAGACCCAAGATTGTGAAGCTGTAGGGACAAATGTGTAGACAGTTTTCAGATCAGCTGAAATGGCAGAGAATACACTGTGTTGGTTTAAAAACCGATGTTACAGGTCTGTAACATCGGTTTTTAATATATAAGGCAAAATAATGCCCATGAATATAGGTGTCAATTTTTCGTGTATGTACAATTTGTAAGTACAAAAAAACGACCGAATGCTGGAGATTGCAAAACCCCACAAAACAGCCATAAAAAACCCAAAATTTACCTCGATATACTGCCAATTTTCGCCGAAAAAAGTGATGTTGGATTTGGTGATGACTCACCCACTCGGCGTCCATCTAAAAGCTGTATATTCTATAAGAAAAAGCAAACATTGGCCCAGATGATGACCAAGTTCCTTTCCTTAACCGTTGGATAACTTTTTTAAAAAAAAGGTAAAACACGGCACAAAAAGACATACATTTCGTTTTTGAACCCACACGATTTTTGATGATGTCTTTCCGAGTTCTCTTTTTCACCCTTCTCGTTTCCTTTTACACGGCCGCCCAAAGAACCCTTCCCTCTCCCGTCATCCTTGTTCACGGATGGACCGGTAGCGCCGAAACCTGGAATGAATTTACTGACTATCTACAAAACCGTGCGTTCCTGACCGTCGAACGCAATTCTCTGAGGTATAATCTGGATTGTGATTATAACCGTAAAACTTCCTATCTCTACACGGACGTCTGTGATTACACCGGGCCGCTCGGCAACAAAGACGTTTATGTGGTCAATTTCAACGTCGGCAGCAGCATGAGCAGTCAGTCCGCCGCCGTCAAACAGGGGTATGCCCTTGGAGCAGCCATCCGACGGGTGTTGCAAGCGACTGGGGCGGATAAAGTGATGCTGTTGGGGCACAGCATGGGGGGACTGGCCATTCGGGAGTATCTGCAAAACCCCTCCAACTGGCCCGCCGACGGACGGCACCATATCGCCAAACTGGCCACCATCGGAACCCCACATCAAGGAAGTAATTTTACGGGCTGGAACATCGGTGCATTGGCCGGTTTTGACGAAAACTCCGAAGCGGTTCGGGATCTGAGAGAATCGTACCTGTTTTCCAACTGTACAAGAGGGGGGCAGGCCATTGCCTGTCCGGGAGTATATCTTTGGGGAGGACAGGAATCGGCGGCATGGATGAAGACCAACGCTTTTGGAGGCAGTAATTTTTACAATCTGGACGTAAACTGTAACGGATACGCCGGGGATAATATCACCGGGCTCAATCAAAAACCGATTCATACCGACCTAGATTTTGCTTGTGTGATCGGTGGTCCCGCCAATACGGACGGGGTTGTTTCCGCAAAAAGCCAAAACCTGAATGCCCTGTACGCCGTCGGGGCGGAATTATTTTATTATTCCTGTAACGGTGATCCCCTATGTCATACCAATGAACCTAAAAAAGCGCTAATCCAGATGATTCAGGCGCTGGATGAGCCCAAAAAGAATCTGACGGAGATTTCTTTGGGAGGGGTGCATAAAGGTTTTTTTACTGGCCAGCCCGACGGAAGCGTTACCGACCGGGACAGTTATCGGTTATATGTGCCGCAACGGGGTGTTCTGTCATTCATCGCTTCCGCTTCCCAAGCTGCTTACGGCCAGATCAGCGTCACCGATCCCTTCGGTGCTCTCGTGACCAGAGAAACAATCGATGCTCAGGGACAACGATTTGTGTCTGTGAATGCCGCTGGGTATTACACTGTTTCCGTGGAAGGCAACTCTTTGGGCACTTGGACAACTTATGAAGTATCCCTCGGTTTCTGCGCTTTGCCTACGCTGCCGCTGATCACGGCCGCCGGGGCAACGGAGTTCTGTGATGGACAATCGGTGACTCTTTCTACCGCTGCGGGCTATGATGCCTATGAATGGACCAAAGACGGGGTGCGGGTGACGGGAACTTCCCCTCAACTCTCGGTACATCAGTCGGGAACCTTCAGCGTACAGGGAGTCAAATGCGGTACTGTCTCCAAGTCCCTCAATACGGTGACAGTCATTGTCAGGCCTGGGCCGCTAAAACCAGTCATTCAAAAAACCGACTTTCCAGATCGGTTCCTGCTGACCTCCAACAGCCCGGAGAACAATCAATGGTTGTATGAGGGCGCACCGATCAGCGGCGCAACGGCGGCTATCCATGAGCCGCAGGCCTTGGGCACTTATACGGTCACTGTTACCAAAAACGGCTGCTCCACTTCCTCCGAGGCCATCCGGGTCACCATGGAGCCGCCCGTGTTAACGGCAATGGGCGCCAATCCGCTCTGCGAAGGCGACAGCCTCCAATTGAGCACACCGGGCGGATTTGAGCGCTACATTTTTTCGGACGGCACGAACGAAGCCGTCAGCGATAAAAATCAACGGACGGTCCGGCAGGCTGGCACCTACCGTGTCGCGGTCAAACGAGGAAAATTCACCAGTCCCTTCTCCGAGCCGTACTCCGTAACGGTTAACCTGCGACCACCCAAGCCGCTGGTGACCCTAGAAGGGAGTGGACTGAAATCAAGCAGTCCAGTCTACAACCAATGGTACGTCAACGGAGAGATATTGCCAGATTCTACGGGACAGTATCTACGGGGGATCGGTTCGGGGGCCTACCGGGTACGGGTGACGGTAAACGGCTGTTTTTCGGAATCCGATGTGTTTGTCATGACCGCGCTGCAAACCGGCAGCGATGTTACGGTCCGCGTTTATCCCAATCCCGGTGACGGCCGTTTTTGGGTCGCGTTCTCGCGCCCGCTTTCCGTTCGGCAACTGATCATTTATGACCTTCGGGGGGAGGAAATAGACCGCCAGCTGCCGACGGGTTCTTTCAGTGAAAAAGAATTCATTCAGCTAAAAGCGTCCCCAGGAACCTATCTGTTACGGGTGATAACCGAGACTGGGGTGTACACAGTCCCCTTTATCATTCTTCCCTGATGTCTTCGTCAGGGACGTCCTCTGGTGTTGTCCGTATACTGAACCCCAATACGGGGTATTCGTACCGTGTCTCGGTTTACAATGCCCCTAGGGAATGTTTGCTTTCCTCCGCCCTCTCCGTCAGAAACTATGCCTACTCTGATTTACACTTTTTTGGTTTTGGGCAGGAGGCCAATTCTCATCATCCTTAACGATAAGCACTATGGCAGCCCAAAAACCAGCTACCTGTATTTCATTTCAACCTACAAAATCTCAACTTGATGAGATTGAGAAGTGGCTTCTTGAAGAAGAGAGGTCTTTGAATGAGGGATTTTACTGCAATTGGAGTATAATTCGGAATCTTTATCAGAAAAAGCAAATGGCAACTGTCTCATTTGAAAAGTTGACTGTCGGCTTTGTCGTTTGGCTTTATACATCAAAGTTTACAGCACACATTGAAATGGTTGAGATTAACATTAACTACCGAAACAAAGGATTCGGCCGAAAGCTCATCACTGCGCTGCTGGATAAATTTAAGAAAGATACTATTTATGCAGTTGATTTACAGTGTGCTCCTGCGGAGTCGGAAAGTGCATGGAAGCATATGGGATTCAGTAACTTCCCCGATGGTTCCGAGCGGTGGAACACAGGCAACAGGAAAATGTATAAAATTTTAGTTCCCTCAGCAGCCACGGGTAAACACAATGGGTCAAGTGAGGTTATTCAGCTCTGGAATGCAGAACCCATTCTTGCATCTGACAGGGAACCTGAATGGGAATGGAATGTACAATTTGAAAAGAATACCCATGTGTTAGTTACCCCGATAATACATCCATGCCTTCATGATTGGAGAATCCGATGGAAAAGACATGATAAAACACTCAAAGACAAAAAGGTTAAATATTTTTCCCACTCCACTCTTGTTTTTGATAACTTTCTGATCATTAAAGAGTTAAATTGAAGAGAAAATTTATAAGTAAAAGCCTATTCAAATGTTATCGCTATTTTGATTCACTCTCCCTAATTGTAAAAAGAAAGTGTATATATTTTTTAATTCGGTGCTGCGCCTGTGAGCGTCCGCTTTAATTGGTTTATCAGTACGTCGGTTCTGCAAAACACCCTCTTCAAAACGCAGAAAACGCCTTTTTTCTCCGATGTGCCTACTTTGCCGGTAGGGAGATATGCCCAATCGCTCACGGATCTTAACGATTGAATCATTAAAATGCCGGCGAAGGCCCCAGCAGAAGGATCTTGCGAGGAGTCCGATATGCCGTTGCCGTTTAACGCAGGAATATACATCGGTCATGCTCCTAATGTTTGAAAGACAAATGATAATCTGTTCTATGTGAGGTGATTTTTCGGTAAGGATAGGTATTATATGCTGCTATCGAAAAAGTAGCGGCTACCGCTGGAAACAGGCCAATACGATCAATAACCATGGTTTCCTGTGGGATACCTGCTTTTTAGTCCAATATTGGTATTTGTAAAACATGTGCATAATTATCTCATTATCAACAAGTTTATTTATAAACAAAATTCGCTACCCTCAGTAACCGACAGGTAACTTCAATGTTTCTGCTGGTAATTGTTGGAATCGCGGGGGTTTTCGGAAGTAACTCAGTTACTGAATGGCGTTTTTTTTACAACATTGATACCGTTTTTTTTACCCCAAAAAAGGTATTTTTTATGTCGATTATCGGCTTTTTTGCCCTTTTTGAGATGCTTCACCTTCCCTGTCCGTAAATGCCCAAAGAAGAGTACGTGGTTTTGTAAGTATTCCGATGAAAGTCCGTTGTCGGTGGCCATGTTTCACCGGAATACTCATTTATGTACTCGGCCTGTTTTCAACGCTGATAGAATCCTTTTTACGCCGCGATTTTGGCGAGCGTTTTTATACGCAAAATAACTTTATCGGCGGCTTGATCGTGATGGCCGCACTGAATGTGCTTCGAATTATTTTTTCGACATTCAGCTTGTCGGGCGGTGCGAATATGGAAGGCGATCCTTTAATGTGGTCAATCATCAAACTCTATTGCTTGGTCGTTTTTTTCATTTTGCAACGATAGGGGTACAGGATTGTGGAAACACAGTTATGATAGCGGCGATAGCTGACTGCTTCCCGTCGGCAGATTCATCATTGGCGTTTCCAATCAGCTTGCAGCCGTGCTTTTAAGCCTCATTGCTGCGTTCCTGCCAGCGCAATACAAAGAACGATTTTCAGGCGGCGGGCCAATCTTTCGCGATGTACGTAGCTTCACTGAAAATATGTGGAACCTGCCTTAGTGCTTTTGCTGGCTTACCTTGATTATCGTGGCGGAGAAACCGCCGTATGGGTTTGGCTATTGATTTCATTCACGGCGCTTCAAGTGTCCACCGCCGCACGTCACCAAATGGAGCGTGGCCGCCTTCTCGATTTCCGTGATGATTTGCTTGATGCTGCGGCACTGAAAGACCTTGAACTGGATAAGCAAACCAAAGGTGCCGTTCAAATGCAGCAACGTATTGAGTCGATGGTGAAGGAAGCCGAAAAACGCCCCGAAATTTTGGAGGTTATTCAACTCGAACGACCCAATCATGCATGGGCAATACAGGCAATCCTCGCTGAGCAAAGCAGAAACGCGGCGCAAAACGGCGGAAGTCAATCAATTTAAAAACCAACTTAACTAATTAAAACAATGAAAAAGGGACTGTTTTTTTTGCGGTTCGGCTTTTCCGCCGCTTTAATCATTGTATAATGAAGCTAAAGATGCATCATTTTACAATTATATTTAAAGTGGCGATAGAGACAACGGGGGCAGGTCCGTTTTAATTGGCTATTTACCAACGGGTTACGGGCGCGTAGTATTGGCTGATTTTTGGTACGGTTTGCGTATGGGGATTAGACATTTTACCTTTAATATGAATAGGAAGAAACAATATTTTAAAATAAATGCATAAAAACAGATCACACGTTTTTTTCTCAAAAACCCTTAAAACGAGGATAGAGACAGCAGGGGTCGGGCCATTATAATAGGCTATATGTCAGCGTGTTACTGGGGGTATCATACTGTCTATTTTCTGGTAAGGCTTGCATATGGGTAACAAGGGTTTTACTTTTGATAGAGTAGAAAAAACAATATTCTTAAAAAGACCAACTGTCTGACGTAATGCTTTAGATCGCTATTATTTTGCATCAAATCACCTATAACTATTCTCGTAAAAGCTATAATGGTGATTTTTGGCAAATACCTTTCCTTTTGAGAGAGAAAACATTCCGTTATACTTGGCATCAGATTAAAATTTCAGCATCCGTTAGTTTACTCTATCATAGTTTAGCATGGATTGGCATGGTTTAGCGAGTTATAGCATAAAAACGGATTACACAGTTTAATACATGAAAAAAGTGTCCGAAATTTGATAATTGTAATATCAATGATTACAAAAAAGAAGGGTGTCCAAGTACCAATAGCGAGTTGGATTAAATTTATTTGAAGAAGCAGCAATTTGAAAATGACAATCGAACGAATTTAGACAAAACTTCCTTGGTTTGAAAAATTAGCTCCCATACCTTTACGAAATGCGGAAAATTTCAGGAAGTGTAATATGAGATTTTCAGTAAAATATAGTAGATATTATATATCAGGAAAAGTTATAGACCTTTGCCTGACAAAGAAAAAAGGACCCTGGTTGCAGCCAAAGTCCTTTAGTTAGTCCGATTGCAGTAAGAGTACCTAGTTGATTACCGCAGTAATGCAAAAAACAAAAAAACAGAGATTTGAGGCATCCGTTGAGTTGTCCTACTCGCAGCAGCTTGTCGTTAATGGTATGCGTCTGACGACCGCAATTATCAATTTACTACGTTTTCTTTGGGAACCTTTCCGATTATTCGTAACAGATCGCCCAATTGGAGAAATAGTTTTTTGATAACTACATTTTTTAATGCTTATACCTGCCCCGTGTTTTCCCAAAACATGGGGCTTTTTGCAACAAACTACATTGTACTGCTTATAAAGAGGTACACTAGTTTACAATACAAACTTACAAGAAAAAATATTAACCTAATACTTTGATTTTAGTTTAAGTTATAAGAGCATGTTTAAAAATATAATTTTTAAACATGCTCTTAACATTAAATTACTCTGATAATAAGCATTTTTAATGCGCTGCACGGTATCGAGTGACAAGTCATATATCTTGGCCACTTTGCGAATACTGATACCCTGCTGTAAATCCTTCAATGGCTTGGAGTATTTGGCTCTTAAATCATCATCGGAATACAATCGCCCAAACGTCTTACCCTCCGGCCTGGCTTCATCCATACCGCTAACATTACGGTCAATCATAGTTTCCCGCTCATGACATGCCACTTCAGCCGTAACGGAAAAAATCATAGATACGGCAGAAGTCAGCTTGCCATTCGGTAGCAGCGTCTCGGCGCTGTACTGGTGGATATAGATAGATATTTTCTTTTCGGTCAGATACACTAAAATTTGAAGGGTCTGCGACGGGCGACGGCCTAAACGTGATACTTCCGTTATAAGAACCTTTTGAATCTGCCTTGTCTCGCATAACTGTAGAAGCTGCTCGATGCCTTCCCGATCATCATTGCCTTTGGTGCCTGTGATTTTTCAGTGATGACTTTAACAAACCTCCAATCCCGCTTTCCAACAATAGCGGTAAGGTCAGTAATTTGCCGTTAGTACTCCTGAGATCGCTTTGATACACGGGTAAAAAGATGGAATTCACGGGGGAGGGCAAGGGGGCGTTCATAGGAACAAAAATAACAAACTGTACCGAAATAAGCTAGGGTTTACATCGGTACAGTTTCACTATGCCCTAAATCAAGTAGTTATGTCTGTCAAAATAAGGATTTGGTGAAATGAAATACAAGTAGGGTGGTATCTGTGTGAATCAAAGTCTGGCTTGACACAAATGAATAATGTTGATTCAGTCATTAAGAAATGAATCTCCGTTAATCGGCATTTGGGCCATTGGGGAACTCCATTGTTGTGCGCCGCTTTTGGCATCCAGTACGATCCCTCCCTGTCCTGTGTCCAAATAAATATGATCACCAATGGATTTTACCCCGCCCAAAGCGCCGTCAGGGAGATCGCGTTGCCACAATTCCAGGCCCGTTTTTTGGCTGATGCCTTTTAACTTATTATTTTGTCGAAGTATAATAATTTCCTCATTTCCACCCAAAAAGCCCAAAGTGGTAGGACCAATGTTTGTTAAAGTCCACTTATGAATTCCCGTAATCATGTCTATTGAACTCAATTTTTCATTTGCCTCAGCCCCGAACTGTGTCGTTAGAACGAATATATTGGGACCTAAACGAAGGGTAGCACGGTTTATAATGAGCGGGCCATCACTTAAACCAACTTTATACTCCCATTTCAGGGCACCAGTTACGGCATCAATTCCTATCAATGCCTCCCTGCTTACATCTGTCCCTACGGATACCAATACACATACCGCTTTCTCTTCTTTATCAAACCAAAACCATCTTGAGCGTAATGGTTTGATATACAATGGCGGTTTAGCGGTCCATTTACGCTGACCGGTTTTAATATCATACGCATAGACCATGGACTCCTCATTGGGAACAACGATATACAATGATTGGTCGGTCATTTCAATAAATTGATAATCACCTTTATTTTGAAGCGGCCAGCCCCATTGCTTACTCACCGGAGCTAGGAGAAAGGCCCCTTCAGGGGTATAAATATAATTATCATCCATGCGCAAAATTCCTGAAAAAGGGACATTCTCCAGCAGCATATCAATTTTGCCACTTTGAATATCGACCAGATAAATAAGGTACCCGTTGCCCACTGCTTCAACCAACACCTTCGTTGCATTGACAAAAATTTTACGGGCAATCAATCCTTCCTTTACGGAAAGCTTCCATTTTTGAGTACCATCAGTGGCATCAATAGCCACGACTTCCGTCTTTATCGGCCGGGAGTATATTACATTGTTTTTTAAAATGTTTATTGAATTACCAATATCATCAATGGTTACTTTTCCAACATACTCCCGATAATTCCACCCTAAGTTACCGGTTGCAGCATCCAGAGATTTCAATACGCCATCCCGGGACCATAAAAAAAAGTAAGACTCGGTTTTGGGGTCAGCCGTGACGGCTTCGCGTGATTTACAGCTTATCAGGAAGGCAAAAAAAATAAAATAGGAAGATTTTATGAACCAGGAACTGGCGGAATGAAATACCATAATACAATTTGTACTTTTGTTTTTTTATGATGAATAAAAGTAGAAAAAAGAGTTTTTCTAAGCCTGCGTTATCAAAAAATCATCAAACGGAAAGCCCTGTTTTTCTGAAAACCCAGTGGACAAAGCAATTTCTATATGGGAGATCCGAATAACAAACGCATTATAGGAAAAGGAGAAAAGTTTTTCAGAGAAAGAATGCATAGAGCCTTCTCCGGGAAAAGAGTTTCGCATTTTTTCTTCGATTTGCCTCCGGGTTTGCAGTAGAAAAAAGTCTGTTTCAGCATTCATCTTTATAAGAAAACCAAGAATCACCTATGAAGAATTGATTACGGTCTTACGGACTGCCCCTGTCCCTTGTTTTTGTAATGAGTATTTCCTGTCAGCGAGATGCTCCGCCCTCTTGCCTATTAGGGCAATTCCTATCAGATACTCATATATATTGCCCTACAGGAGAGCCACTTGTTCCCTATTCTAAATATTTAGCCTATCGACTTGAATTTCGAAAAGAGAAAAAAGGGTACATGACTTTTGCCATTTGCAATATGCGTACGGGTACAAGCAATCAATAACAAATGAATTTTACCTACTCCACCTCGGGCAATAAAATCAGTATTGAAGTAGGGGAAATTTTTTATAAATATATAGTCAGTGGTAACGCAATAGGCGTAGGGTCTTTAACAGAAGAAGGCAAATCAGATATGAATAAAATGTACAACTTTTTCCCTGATACCAAAAGTATCGAACTGACCTATCAATGCACTGATAAGGGGTTGACTTTTGAGACGGCTCTCTTAGGCAGTAAAAATTGGCAATCATACGATTTCACTACGCTGTATTGACCATTTACAAAAAAATACATTGGTTAAAAGTCAGAGTTCGGTTGGCAGTATCTGAGGTTATACTAAGTAAATCAAGGCTTTAACTGACAAAAAGATTGAAACAACCTTGGTAAATCCAGAGATTAAAACTTTTTATTACTAACTTTCTTGTGACTTACTTAATGAAAACTCATGTTTGGAACAATTCGTGAATTGAGGGAAACTTACCCAAGTCTTTGAGGGGTAACATTTCTGGAATGACCGTTGCAGAAGTGTTACCCCTGTTGTATATTGCAGACATGAATTACATTTCATATATACGGGTAAGCACTAAAGGGCAGGAACGGAGCGGTTTATCGTTTGAAGCTCAAAAAGCAATAATTGAACACTATGCACAAATTGACAAAGTTGAAATAGTTCGAGAGTTTATTGAAACAGAAAGCGGTAAAGACATCGAGAACCGCCCAATTCTTAAAGAGGCAATTCAATATGCATTAAAACATAGGTATATTTTAGTTGTTGCTAAGCTCGACCGCTTGAGCCGAGATGTTGAACATATTTTTAAGATTCATAAAGAAATGGGTTCACTTTTAAAAAGTTGCGATTTGCCAACAACAGACGCGTTAACGCTATCAATATATGCTGGTATAGCCCAAAGGGAACGTGAACTGATTAGTATTCGTACTCGGCAAGCGTTACAAGCAAAAATAAGAGGTGGTGCCAAATTGGGTAAAATGTCAAATCTTACAGATAAAGGTCGAAGAGCAGGAACACTTGCACGTAGTTATAAAGCTCAAAGCAATCAAAATAATCAACGAGCAAAAGCATTTGTGCATATTTGTAGACAGAAAGGAATGAGTCTTGCTGAAATTGCAGAGCAATTAAATAGTAATGGATTTAGTACTGCTACAGGTAAAAAATTTAAAAAAATGACAGTATCAAGAATTTTATCAGGCCTTGATATTAAGACTTTCAAACCCTAAAAAACTTAATGGATTTATTAAGAATAGATGCAGGTAACAGGTTTGATGAACAATTAGATAAACTTTATAAAGATTATCAGACTCATAATGAACCGATTGAATTTAGTTTCCGTAAAGCAGTACCGTACCTAACAAAAGCTGATATTGCCACTCATCTAATACATCCATATCCTGCAAAATTATTGACGCATATTCCCCATTTTTTCTTAAATAATGAGTTTATCTCACAAAAGGGAGACTTGGGACTTGACCCCTTTTGTGGATCAGGAACAGTTTTATTAGAATCTTTATTAGCTGGCAGGAATTGCTATGGCGCTGACGCAAATCCATTAGCACAGTTAATATCTCAAGTAAAAACATCATATTTAAATGTTGAGTTATTGAACCTACATTTATCGGAAATAAAAGAATACTACTTAAATAATGAAAATTTACATACTCCCAAAGTAGTGAATATAGATCTTTGGTTTTCAAAAAGAATCCAAAATGAACTATCCAGATTACTTGGAGCTATACGTACAATAAAAGATATCAATTATTATAATTTTTTTTTAATTTGCTTTTCAGTTTGTGTTAGGAAGGTAAGTAATGCAGATCCACGGGTGTCAGTACCTGTAAAGTTAAAACTGAATCGTTATGATAACCATCAAATTCTTAAAAATAAAGCCAGTCAAAATATTGAAGATGTTTTTAATGTTAATGTTTTAGATAAATTTTTTGAAATTGTAGGAATGAATATTAAGAGAGTAGATAATTTAAATCAATTAAATAAATATAAAAATAAAGCTCATATTATTAGTAATGATGCTAGAAATTTGACCGAAAATTTTAATTCAACAACGCTATTACCTTCAGAAAGCATTGATTATATTATTACATCACCACCCTATGCTGGTGCTCAAAAGTATATAAGAGCATCAAGCTTAAGTTTATGTTGGACTGAATTGATTGAGCCGATGCTTTTGAAAGAATTAAATAGTAAAAACATTGGAAGAGAAAATTACGTAAAAGCTGAATATATTGAATTCATACCTACAGGCATCATAGAAGCGGATCAAATGCTTGAAGAAATATATAGATATTATCCATTGAGATCTCACATTGCAGGTAATTATCTCAGAGAAATGTGTATTGCTTTCACTGAGATAGCCCGTGTACTTAAAAAAGGAAAATATTTTGTTTTAGTAGCTGCAAATAATCAGGTTTGTGGTAGAGATTTTCCTACTCAAAATTACCTCAAAATTATAGCTCAGAAACTAGGATTTAGTGTTGAGATAGAATTGATAGATGAAATACATTCTTATGGGTTGATGACGAAAAGAAATAAAACAGCGAATGTTATTACTCGGGAATGGATTACTGTATTTAAAAAACAATAATATGATGAAAGAAGAGTTCTTAGATAAAACTTATGAAAAAATTAGGATTCTTAATGAAACTGTCTGGGAATATAAAGCAGACAAAAAAAAGATAACTAAATGGCTCGCCAATTTCGCGGATGAAGATGAACAATTACATGCTTTGTACTTAGTATCTCAATTTATGTACTTTGGAAGTCTCCAAATGAGAGAACTTTTAAAAGGCTTGTATAGAGATTTATATAAATACAGAATTATTGAAGAAATAAGGAAAAAAAACAGCGATACTACTGATTTAGATTTTATAAACGTATCCTTTGAAAAACTCCTAAGAAAAACACGTTTCTTAGGAGTTGGTAATCCTTCAGAGAGTGGCACACATCTTTTATATTTTTTTAGGCAAGAAAATAAATTACCTAAGAGTCTATTTATCAATTCCAATGAAGTTATTGATAGAAAACCTGGAGAGCCTGATAAACTTCATTTCCCAGACGTAGAAGAATATATTTTTTTTGATGATTTTTGCGGCTCCGGTACCCAAGCAATAGCATACTCTGAATCAATTTTGACTGAGATTAAATTAATAAATCCCAACGTGAAAGCATCCTACCTGATGCTATTTGCAACTAAGACAGGAAAAAGAAATGTTATTGATAATACAAAATTTGATTATGTAGAGTCGGTTTTTGAATTAGACGAATCTTTTAAGTGTTTCGATGGTCAATCTCGATACTTTCATACAGATAATACTCCTACATTTATCAATAAAAATTTCGCTGAAAATTTTTGTGGTAATATTGGTAATTCTATGATGGAAGTTTTTTTTAAAAAAGAAGGCGTATCTCTAAGCAAAATACCAGTTTATGCCAATGACAATAAATTAGGGTTTGGAGACTGTCAACTTTTAATAGGATTTTATCATAATACGCCTGATAATACATTGCCTATTTTTTGGTGGGATGAAGAAGAACCTATTTGGTACCCTATTTTTAAACGCTATAACAAAATATATCAATGAATCAGTCCATTGCTTTTAATCCATTTAATATTACAAAGGCAGTTGATTACACAGACGCTCAAATTAACCAAGCTTGGGTAGATTTGCCGACTGAAAATGGGAAATTTACTGATATAGTTAAGCCTACGATGTCTATGCCAATGATTATCTTGGGCGGAAAAGGGAGCGGAAAAACACATATAATGCGATATTTTTCATATGCATTACAGAAAATAAGATATGGTGATACACTTAAGGAAGCTCTTAACAATGATAGATATATAGGTATATATATGCGTTGTGGTGGTTTAAATGCAAAACGCTTTTTAGGAAAAGGAGTTAATTCAGATCAGTGGCTACAAATATTTAGTTATTATATGGAATTATGGCTTTCCCAATTAGTTCTAGATGCATTAATCGATATATTACCACATTTAGAAGGAGAAAATTTCTCTGAACATGAATTTGTGGATTTGTTACTAGAATTAATAGATAAACCAATTTTTTTAGAGCAAAGAACTTTAAAAAATTTTAAATTGTTTCTAAATATTGCACAAAAAAGACTAGACTATGAAATTAACCAGCTTTCACTTTCTAGAAATAATATATCTGAAAAAATAGAAATATTAGTTTCTCCTGGCAAACTAATATTTGGTATTCCAAAAATAATTGAAACAAAGGTGCCTTTCTTTAATAATTTCCAAATACTATATTTAATAGATGAGTATGAAAACTTAGAAGAATACCACCAGAAATATTTTAATACCCTTATAAGAGAAAGAGAATCACCTGCTACATTTCGAGTTGGTGTAAGATTATATGGAGTAAGAACATTTGAAACTTATAGTGCTAATGAGTCAATTAAGGAAGGTTCAGAATATGAATTATTTGACATTGATTCTTTTTTGAGGAGTAGTAATAGGTACTCTAAATATATGGAAGACATTTGCTACAAACGTCTTGAATTGAGCGGATATTCAATTTATCGTAAAAATTTAAAAGATTATTTTGAGGAATTTTCAATTGAAAATTTAAATCATGAGTTGGCTAGCATTAACCAAAAGCATGAGTTAAATCATTTTATTAAATTAAAATCAAAGAAAAAACAAAAAAAATATAAAGATAGTTTTATTGATGAAGTTGTAAAAAACCTGACTTTTAAAAATGATTATTTGTTAGAGCGTACAAATGTGTTCTTGTTTTATAGATCTTGGAAAGAAAATAATACTTTAAAATATTTACTTAAAGCTTCATTGGATATCAAGAAAGATTGTAGTGTATTTTATAGTAATTCTGAGATTGAAAAAACAAGACATTATACTGTTTTAGAAAAATTTAGAAACGATTTAGTTGACCAGCTTTGTCGAGAAAACAATATTGATTTACCCTATTATGGGTTTGAAAATTTTATTGCAATGTCATCTGGGATACCCCGTGTTTTACTCAAGACGTTGAAAGAGATATTTAAGCAATCTTATTTTAATGGAGAAAAACCTTTTATTGAAGGTAAAATAAGTAAAAAATCTCAAATTAAAGGCCTCAAAATATCAACTGACTGGTTTATAGACGATGCTCCTCCAACTGGGAATAAGTTACTAAGAACTTCATTAATTAATATCGGAGATTTTCTAAGAGAAATTAAATTTTCAGATTTACCACCAGAATGTTCTATCTCAATATTTAGTATTAATAATTCTTATATTAGTGATTCAGCAGCATTAGTTCTAAGATTATTAACAAATTATTCTTATATTATTTTAGTTCCTGAGAGAAGAGAAAAAAATGGCAATTCAATTAATAGAACTTATCAAATAAATGGAATAATTGCTCCAAAGTGGGAGTTGTCCATAAACAGGCGAGGAGTGATTCCTCTTAACCGAGATGAAGTAGATACTATTTTCGGTGAAGCTACTGAAAAATTTGATGAAATCATTGAGAGAAGAAGAAAAAAATATAATCATCCCCTTACTGAGAATTCTAATACACTTCCCCTTTTTGAAGATGAACTTAATTGACTATTCTATTTTCTATAAAAGAAAGTACTTAACACCGGACGAATTACCTAAAGACTCCTATGATGTATTTATTTCTGCATTTAATGATAGTGAACGTGTAAAATCAGTCTTTGAAAAAGTCCAAGCTAGTAGTAAGCACTGGTTGATTTTGCCTGAATACCAATATACTCCTGCGGAGTATCCTGTAACAGGCATTATTTACATTTCTCCAATCAATAAAACTGAAGATGAAGCTATCTTCAGTTTTATTGATTCATTAGGAATTGACTTTACTAAATCCAAAATTTGTATTGATATTACAGGGTTCGTAAGACCTCACCTGGTATATTTAGTTAGATATTTTATTGATTTGCCTATAGATAAAGTTGATTTTATATATACAGATCCAGTGACATATGTCAAAAAAGAGAATACTCCTTTTTCTGATGAATATGTAGAAGTTCGCCAAATAGCAGGATGTCAAGGATTACATAATCCTGAAACATCTAATGACTTTCTTATTATTGGCTCAGGTTATGATAATAGACGTATTAGTGACATTGCAAAACATAAAGATAAAACGATCAAAGTTCAGGTTTTTGGTTTTCCATCTTTGCAACCAGATATGTACCAGGAAAATATTCTTAAAGCATATCTTGCAGAAGAAGCCTCTGCTGATGGAAGGCAATCCTTAATAGATCCTGATTATACAATTTTTGCTCCTGCAAATGATCCGTTTATCACAGCTAATCTATTGCAAAGCTTTATTTCTAAAGAGAACATAAAGCAACAAATTACAAATCTTTATCTTTCACCAATGGCGACTAAAGCTCAAACTTTAGGCTTTGCTTTATTTTATGTTACTGAATGTTTAGAATATCCAGTAAGTATGATATTTCCCTTTTGCAATCATTATTCTAGAGAAACTACAAAAGGGATTTCTAAAATATGGAAGTATACTCTGGAGTTTAATGAGCTGAGAAAGGCTCAGTTTAAAAAAAATAGTTGCTTTGTAATTTGATAAAATGCTTGAGTACTAATTCATAGTTATGAGTAATACAAATCAATCAATTACTATTTTTATTTCCTATTGTCATAGGGACAAATCAATAGCAGAAAAAATAGATAAAGATTTAAACCGAATAGGAATAAGCATTATAAGAGATTATCATGAATTGAAATATACAGACAGTATTAGTGAATTTATGCATAAAATTCGCAGAGCTGACTTTGCTTTATTGCTTATTAGTGATGATTATTTAAAATCGAAAAACTGCCTTTATGAGGTTGGACAACTTTTAAAGGAAGAGAATGTATGGAAAAAAATTCTACCCGTTATAGCAGATAAAACTAATATTTACGATGCGGCCAGTAGAATTTACTACATTAAATATTGGCAAGATCAAGAAAAAAAGCTAAAGAATTTATTGTCAGATGTAGATATTATAAATGCACTACCCTCTTTTAATGAATTAAAAACTATTGGTACGTATGCTGGGTTTATTGATGAATTTTTGTCTAAAATTGTAGATATGTTGCACGTTGACTTTCAGACATTAGTTGAGAATCAATATAGACCTTTATTTAGTAAAATAGGCGTCGATGATATTACTTATTTGGTTGAATTAATAAATATATCTAAGATTGATAATCTAAGAATTAAGGATATTGCTTTAGAAGAATATCAAAATAAATTTGGAGTAAATACTTATTTGTTTTGTATGAAAGGTAAATTAGAAAGTGATTTGGGTAGGATAGATAAAGCTAGATATTATTATAATAAATCTCTTGAGTATGATTCTAATAACACAGATGCTTTAAACAATTTAGGGTTTTTGTTTCATTATTTTTTTAATGATTTAGTTGAAGCGGAAAAATTATATAAAAAAGCTTTAAATATTAACCCTGATTTTATTACTACATTATTAAATTTAGGAGTATTGTATAGAAACACGGAAAGAGTTGATTTAGCAATTATTTGTTTTAAAAAGGTTTTAAAATTAGATTCCACTAATTGTAAAGCTCACCAAAATCTCGCAAATATATATAGTATTGAAAAACTTGACCTTGAGAAGGCTGAAATGCACTATAAAAAGGCTATGAAATACGATTCAACTAATATTGAAGTGTTAATATGGTACGCTAATTTTTTAAAAGTTCATAGAAAGAAAATAGAAGAGGGTAATAGACTTTATAAGAAAGCCAAATCATACGATAAAGCAGGAAAGTACACTACGTTCATTGATACTATGTTAAAATCACATAAAGGCTAAATAAGATCAAATATAACTGAAGACTTATTTAACTACAACTTATTATCGTTATGTTTTACCTTTATTTGATTAATTAAATTTATTCTCTTTGTGGCCGTTTAAAAACGAGCGTTCGTAAAATGCCACAAAAGCGGTAAACGCCTGAAAAATGTCTCAGTAACTCGTACAAAAACACAAAACCGAACTCTAATAATTGAGATAATGAAATGAGACATTTCTGAAGGATTATTCAGAGGTGTTTTCGGGATTGGCTCTGGTCTCACAGAACCCCCGTGGCTGTTGCACAACTCTAACTATACCAAAAGCGGCTGAACAGGTAGAGTTTTTGTATCTTTAGCTATGCAAGGCAAAAAATACGAACGCGAAAATGTAAATTCTACTGTGCTCCCCAATTGTTGGACAGTTTTGGGGCTAAATTAAGATGGAACTAACCATCCTATTAATTGTACTTTTTTTCTAACGGATATACCATTGAGCTGGCGTTTGATAATCCAACGATTGATGTTTCCGCTGGTAATTATACATTTCAAAATACTTAGTCAAGCCTCGGTGTAATGTCAATCCGTCAGAGTAAGCATGTAAATATACATGTTCATATTTAACTGTGCGCCATAACCGTTCCACAAAAATATTATCCAGAGCGCGTCCCTTAGAGTCCATACTGATCTGTATTTCAGCAGCTTTTAAGGGAGCCAGAAAGCGCGGGCTCGTAAACTGACTTCCTTGATCCGTATTAAATATTCGGGGTTTCCCCCATCGGTCAAGTGCTTCCTGTAAGGCATCAATACAGAAATCGACCAGTAGCGTGTTCGACAGCCGCCAGCTTAGAACAAATCTGCTGTACCAGTCAATAACTGCGCATAGATATAGAAATCCGGTAGCCATCGGAATGTAGGTTATATCTGTTGACCAAACATGGTTTCTGGCTTCAATGGAAATGTTCCGCAGCAGATAAGGATAAATTTGATGTCCTTCCATCGGTTTAGATAAGTTAGGCTTAGGATAAACGGCTTCTAATCCCATTAAACGCATCAAACGACGTATTCGCTTAACATTTAAAGGCTTATCCACACTTGTTAACTCTTGATGCATTCGTCGGACACCCAGTTCTGGCCGGTCAGTAAAGAATTTATCGATTCGTGCCATTAACGCCAGATTTTCAGTTGATTCTCCAATGGGTTGATAGTAATAAGTAGAACGGGACAGACTCAACAATTCACATTGTTGGTAAATACTTAATTGGGCATGAGCCGGGTCAATTAAACGTCGCCGATTACCTACTAATTCGTCCGTAATTTTTTTTTGAGGTAATCGTTTTCCACCTTTAGCTGACCAATCTGTTGAAATAAGGGGGCTTCTATTTCTTCCCGATCTTGGGCAGACAAGCCCGAAGTTGTTTGACCGTTGAATAGCGTTGGCAGTCCTTCCAAGACCTGCTGTTTCCAGCTGGTAATTTGGGTGGCATGGATGCCATAGTCGCTGCTGAGCTGGGCAAGTGTTTTGTGCCCTTTGAGAGCTTCCAGCACTACTTTGATCTTGAATTGTGCGTCGTGAACGCGGCGAGTTGATTTGGCCATAATTGAACATTTCGTAGGTCTAAGTTAAATGATTTTACTTATTTCTACTGTCCAGTTTTTGGGGAGCACTATAGTATTCCCCTTTTTACTTACGACCAAGTAACCGTGATGCGTTCTTTTATAGAGTACGGTCTTGGTATTCCAACACCACGGAATAGAAAAAAAAGTGGTGGCAGAACTGGCGTAGATGATAACACAAGATATTTTGGACAGCCCAATGTAATTAATTGTGACGGTTTGCATTAAGGCTTGATTTTCAACAACTTTGCTTCATTGAAGTAAAAAAGAAAAAACGTCAATCGAGCCAATACGACAAGATTTTTAAGGAGAATATTGAAGCCGTAATTTCAAGTATCATGCAAAATGTGCTTAAAATTACGGCTGTTTCTATGGAAGAATTGCCTGATGATATTCAACATACCAAAGAACGCAAACCCGATGTACTCAAAAAAGTTACTGACACAAAAGGCGCCACTTTTGTACTTCAAATTGAGTTTCAAGTACGGGATGAACCAAAAATGGTTTATCGAATGGCGGAGTATTTCATCATGCTTGAAAGAAAATATGAGTTACCCGTAAAGCAATTCGTCATTTTTCTTGGTTCGGACAATCCAAAAATGCCAACCAAACTTGACCGAGAACGGTTAAAATTCAGTTATCCACTTGTTTCGCTTTCAACACTTGA
>JAIXPV010000263.1 GCA_027486105.1 Runella sp.
GTTTGAGAATTATTGAGCCTAAATGAAGACAAATTTTTGCAAAATCATCAAATGCGCGCGTTTTTCTCATATTTCCTTTACTTTGTACATCAACCCAAGCTTTTTATCCCGTGTCTGATTTCCGCCTGAAAGTTTTCAACAGTGTTGCCCAACACCTAAGCTTTACCAAAGCCGCTGGCGAACTGTTTATTACGCAACCTGCCGTTACTAAGCACATTCGCGAACTAGAACAACAGTACGGCACAAGGTTGTTTGAACGAAAAGGCAATGCCGTTTTTCTGACCCCAGCGGGCGAATTGCTCAAACGCTACGCAGGTCAGATTTTGCAACTGTATCAAGAAGCGGCCTTTGAACTTAGCACCTTACAATCCAAACATAGTGGGATTCTTAGGCTGGGCGCAAGTACGACCATCGGGCAATACCTCATTGCACCACTTTTGGCCAAATATTACGAGAAATTCCCCCAAATAGAATTGTCGTTGCTCAACGGGAATACCGAGATGATTGAAAATGCCGTTTTATCGCACGCCATTGATTTGGGGGTGGTAGAAGGAAAAAAACATCATTCTGGCATCAAATACGTAGATTTCATGGACGATGAACTCGTGGCCGTAGTACACAGCAACAGCAAATTGGCCCCTTTGGAAGAAATTAGCATTGAGCAGCTTACCCAAATTCCGCTTGTGCTGCGAGAGCGCGGCTCAGGTACGTTGGAAGTCATTGAAAGTGCGCTGAAAGAACACAATTTAAAACTATCTTCCCTCCAAATCATCATGCATTTGGGCGGAACAGAAAGCATCAAATCCTTTTTGGAACACGCCAATTGTATGGCGTTTTTGTCCATTCGCTCCATTCAGAAAGAACTGATTATGGGCCAGTTGAAACTGATAAAAGTGAAGGATTTGGTGCTTTTAAGGAAGTTTTGGTTGATTCATTTACAGGGTCAACCCGAAGCAATGGCCGAATCCTTTATGCGTTTTGCCTTTCGCGAATACAGCAGGAAGTAGACAGCAGAGACTAATTTTATGACGAAAAACATTGGGTTGTGAGCAACCCAATCGTTGGTTTTGAGAAACCAACAGCACCGAGGCACCTTGCGGAAGCCTCGGCCCTGCCGCCGGGGCGGCCCGAACCGCGACGACAATTCAAAGGCACCTAGCCGCTTTATCTGAAAAATCAGGGAATAATTCGCTCTACAATTTTCTCGGCAGTGGCTCGGATAGCAGGCACTGCCACCGAATTCCCAAATTGCTTGTAGGCCGAGGCATCCGCCACTACAATCTTAAATTCATCGGGAAAACCTTGCAGGCGGGCCCATTCGCGCGGGGTCATTTTTCGGATGCCTTCCCGATTCACCTCGCCTTTGATTTTGGTCATCGGTGTATAATCCGTAATTCTGAAGTCGTACACCAGGTTTCGTTCACGCCCCATGCCTCCTACTACGATGGCATTGGCGATGGCATCATCGGCGATAATCTCGTATCCAAAGCCGTTGCCTTTGTTGGCATGGCGTTGTTTATGGTTAATCAACGTCTGTAAATACTGTGTAGATAAGTAATATTTAGCCGACACGGGCAATGCTTCTTTCACGTCTTCAAACGCCACTGGAATGCCCAAAGGCTTGGGGTATTCAAAATCATCAATGTTTAAATCTTCCCTAAAACCCACTATAAAGATGCGCTCCCGATTTTGTGGTACCCCAAAGTCTTTAGCATTCATTACTTTGGGTTCTGGCACATAATACCCCAAATCTTCGCGCAGGGTGGCTAAGATTGTTTTGAGGGTTTGGCCTTTGTCGTGGTTGATGAGTCCTTTGACGTTTTCCAGAAAAATGGCTTTGGGTTTTTTGCGGCGGATAATATCGGCCACGTCGAAAAACAGCGTGCCGCGCGTATCTTCAAACCCACCGCGCCGACCCGCAATGGAAAATGCTTGACACGGAAAGCCACCACACAAAATATCGAAACCGTCAGGAATTTGATTTTTAGTTTCTTCTTTGGTAATGTCGCCAAAGGGCGTTTCACCAAAATTAGCCGCGTAGGTTTTCTGCGCTTGTGGGTCCCATTCACTGCTAAACACACACCAACCACCGAGGGATTGCAGGGCCATTCTGAAGCCGCCGATACCAGCAAACAAATCTATAAAGGTAAAAACGGGTTGGGATACGGAAGGAAAAGGAACATTTTCAGCCTCGTTTAGACTAGTTTTGTCGGTTACTGTCATTGATTACTGCTTTTCGTCTTTGACTGCAAATAGCTAAACTTTGTCACAGATTGCAACAAAATACGTATTTAACCCACTTAAATCATGATGCCACTGTATAGCTGTATTTGCCAGCTTCAACAGTTTTTTCAACGTTCATGGCTCAAAATCAATTTGAATAATGCCTTTTAATTTCCCAGCACTTCCATTGCCGCCTGCAAATACATTTCTGAATCCTGCTTAAAGTAGTGGCCCACTTTTTGGGGCGCTTCCTTGTGGCCTAGCCGCACCACCACCGCATTTTTGGAGGGAATCGCCCAGATGAGTTGCCCCAACAAACCGCGCATACTGACCGTTTGCAGGCCTTTGTAGGGTTGCATCCAAAACTGATACCCATAAACTTCAATGGGCTTGCCGGTCTTGGGGTCAACGACGCCCTTGGCTGGGCTAAGGGCGTCGGTCATGTATTTTTCGGAAGCAATTTGGCGGCCTTTCCAGTTGCCTTTCCAGAGCATCAGATGCCCGAATCGGGCATAATCTCGTGCGGTGGGTGCGAAACAACAAAAGGCTTTTTCGCGGCCTTTGGGCTTATCGAGCATCCAGTAGGCATCTGTCTCACTACCGATGCGCTGAAAGATTTTTTCGGAGGCAAGGTCCGCTATTTTTTTGTTGTAGACTTTTTCTAAAACTAAACCTAGAATTTGCGTGTCGCCACTGCGGTATTCAAATTCTTTACCAGCAGGTTTTTCTACGTTTAGTCCGTCGATAACGTCCGCCATGTCTTCGCCGTAGTAGCCGTAGGCATTATTGCTAAACACCCCCCGGTCTTTTTCGTGCCAATCCAGTCCGCTACTCATGGTCAGGCAGTGGCGCAGCGTGATTTTCGCCTTTTCTCCTTCCCGAAACGAGTCGATATAATTAGAAATAGGCTCGTCCAATCCTCTAATTTTATTTTCGTACAACGCCACTCCCACCAGCATCGAAATAATACTTTTGGCGGCCGAAAAAGATTGACTCAGGGTTTTAGTGTCAAAACCTTCCCAGTATTTTTCATAAACCAATTTGCCGTCTTGAAACACCAAAAAAGCCGTTGTCTGGTATTTTTCTAGCGTATCCATGAGGTTTTGGGAAATTACCGCTTTGTTAAAATTAGAGTCCAACGGCCAAGGCTCAGGGAGAGCTGAAGCCAACACTTGACGTTTGGGGTGGTGCTTATAATCCAAAATATCCACTTCTCCGCGCTGCACATAATTACGAATATGAACAAACGGCGGTGTATAGGTAAGGCCAGCGCCCAAAAGCAACAAGCCGCCCAAACCAAAAAGTAAATTACGAAATAGCCTTTTCATACAATCTAAAAGTAAGTAGTGCGGTAGTTATTGGCCAAACCGAGTTTAGGTAAGGTTGCGAGCAAAACGTCTTTAATGAAGCAAATATAAACGCTGTATTTCATGAAATATCTATTCGTCGCTGTGTTATCTTTTCTCTGTGCAGCGCAGAGCATCTCTCAGGAAACCTACGCCGAAAAACTAGGTTATCCCAAAGGCAAAAAAATCATCATTTTTCACATTGACGACGCGGGTATGTCGTACGAAGCCAATCAGGGAACGATCCTGGCAATGGAAAAGGGCGTGGCCAACTCAACCAGCGTGATGATGCCCTGCGGCTGGGTGCCTGCCTATATGAAATACCTCCAACAACACCCCACCACCGACGCAGGCGTCCATCTTACGCTGACGTCGGAATGGAAAGGCTACCGCTGGTTTCCGATTTCGGGGCGCGAAAAAGTTCCAGGGTTGTTGGACAAAGAAGGTGCTATGTGGTCAAACGTCGGTGACGTCGTCAAACACGCTACCCCCGACGAAGTAGAGATTGAAATTCGCGCCCAAATTGCGCGTTTTCGCGCGTTTGGGGTAGAGCCCTCACACATCGACTCCCACATGGGCACGCTGTTTGGCTCGGCAGCTTTTACCGAGCGCTACATTAAAGTAGGAATACAGGAAAAAATCCCCGTGATGCTTCCAGGCGGTCACGCCACGTTGATAGCCAAAGAACGCAACAGCCCCGCGCAGGAAATTCAGCAATTTCAACAAATCGGCAAGATGCTTTGGAACGCGGGCTTGCCCGTTTTGGATGATTTATTTGCCGACACATACGGTTGGAAACTCTCGCCCCAAACCCCTAATATGGAAGAAAACCTGCGTAAAATGAAAACCGATAAGTACATTGAGTTGTTGAAAGAGGCCAAACCAGGCATTACGATGGTAATTATGCATTGCGCCGCCCCCAGCGAAAACTTCAAAGAAATCACCGATTCATGGCCCACCCGCTACGGAGACCTGTACGCAATGCAGGATCCAGCGCTCAAAAAATTCATCGAAAAAGAAGGTATTATTCTCACAACTTGGCGCGAAATGCGTGAACGCCGCGCCAAGGTGAAGTAAAAAGGAACCGAAAACCAATACCCAAAAACCGCAAAAGTGAGCTGTACTTTTGCGGTTTTACATTTATCATTTTGCAGTTTTTCGGTTAAAAAACAGATGCAAACCTTCCTGTGCCCTTTTCCTAAATAAAAAGCAACCAAAAAACAATAAACTGAAGTAACCCAAAGACCGCAAAAGTGAGCTGTACTTTTGCGGGTCGCTGCGCGATATTTTACCTGCTATACTTTTTATACTGCCCATCTCTTCCCTTCCCGAATAATCAAATATCTGCCCTCTCTGCTCGAAACTCAAAAGAAGCGTTTATTTTTGCCCAAAATCTACCGCTTTTCTGATGCGTCTTGCCTTTACCATTTGTACATTCAGCCACTTAGCACAGGCCAAAACCATGGCCGACAGCCTTGTAAGGCATAATCCCGAGTATCAGGTTGTGATTGGGCTTTTTGATAAAATTAACCATCGAGATGTTTCTTCGGTTGCAAACTATCATCTCGTTGAAATTAATAAAGAACAGATACCTGGCTTTGAATCGCTTTTTGACCGCTATACCCCTTTTGAATTGAGTTGTTTGGCCAAGCCTTATCTGGCCAGTTGGTTGCTAAGAAAATATCCTGCGGTCCAAAAACTGCTTTATTTCGATTCTGACATTCTCTTTTTCGAGAGTTTAAACGCCATCGAAAATGATTTAGAAAACCACAACATCGTCATTACGCCTCACGTTACAGCGCCCATTACCACGGAAGGCCTACCTCGATTACGTAATTTTCTCAACGCAGGGTTGTATAACGGCGGCTTCTTTGCCCTGCGCCGCAGCGAAGAATCCTTGCATTTTCTGAATTGGTGGCAAGACCGCGTTTGGCACGAAGGCTACCATGATTTTGCCGAAGGGATGTTTGTAGATCAACTTTGGCTCAACTACGTGCCGCTGTTTTATCCAGCAGCCCTGATTAGCAAAAACCTCGGCTACAATGTAGCCTACTGGAATATGCACGAGCGAAAAATAACACATGAAAAAGGCCGTTTTTGGGTAAATAATACGTTTCCACTGTTGTTTTTTCACTTCAGCGGGTATCACCTCTCCCACCCCGACGATATATCGGTGCATCAGAATAGATATACTTTTGCCAACCGCCCCGACGTAAAACCATTGTATGACGTCTATAAACAGGCATTGATTGATAACCGAGATGCTGATTTTCGTTCTTTACCCAATGCCTATCACAACCCGTCCTACTTTTACCAAAAAAACAAAGCTCTCAAACGCGTAATCGTTGCGGGATGCCGGCGTTTACTTCGATTATTAAATGCATCCTAATTAATTCCTTTTCAGTACATTTATCAAATAACTATTTCCCTGAGTATGTCTACCAATAAATCACTGATTTCCGTCGCCTTGTGTACTTACAATGGAGAGCGGTTTTTATGGGAGCAATTGGAGAGCTTGGCCCGTCAAACACAAATGCCTGATGAATTGGTGATTTATGACGACTGCTCTACCGACCATACAGTGGATTTAGTACAAAAATTTGCGCTGACTGCCCCTTTTAAAGTCTGCGTTTTTGTGAATGAGCAACAGGTATGCGTAAAAAAAAAAAAAAAAAAAGCATTGACTCAATGCTCGGGAGACATCTTATTCTTATGCGACCAAGATGACGTATGGCACCCTGAGAAGACTGCACGGATGGTCGCATTTTTGGCCCAAAACCCCTCTTTAAATGTCGTATTTTCAGACGCCCTTTTAATCAACGAGCAAGGTGAGCCCTTCCAGAATACATTTTGGGATGTAGTACGGCTGCAACCAGTCCAACTGCAACAATGGAGACAGGGGGAAAGTATTAGGGTTATGCTCATTGGCAACCGCGTGGCAGGTTGCACCATGGCCCTCCGCAAATCATTTCTGAATCAATTGCTTCCTTTTCCTCTCGATATCCCCGATTTTCTGCACGATACGTGGATTGCGTTTGTGGCGTCGGTTTTGGAACAAATCCAATTTATCCCCGAACCCCTCGTACATTACCGCCAACATGCAGCCCAGCAAGTGGGTACCCAACCGAAAAATTTAGCCCCCCTGAGTCTAGCACAGCGGTTGGTAAGGCCACACCACCAGAAATTGCTTCCGTATCAGCAACGGCAGCTCGAACTGCAAACCTTATATAACCATTTACAGCGCGTTGTCCCGAAGGAGAATAAAAACCTCAAAATAGTCGAAGAAAAACTACATTTTTTGACCATAAGAGCCAACCTTCCTAGCAATAGGATGTTACGACTTGTACCCGTTTTTAGGGAATGGATCAGAGGAAATTACCATTATTTTGCCGACCAAGACACCTCACCGAGAGGTATATTTATGACGGCCTTAGGGGATGTTTTGGAATAAAAACACCTCCATTGTGAAAATTTAAAGCACTTTTTTTTCAGCCGTAATTTTCGCTACAATCAATTGACTCACTTCGGGAGTTTCGATTTTTTCACGGTAATGTACCGTGACGTTTCGACGTGCATACGCTGCGTTTTTGCTTAGAAAATGCGTATGAAAAAGTAATACAGGGTAATTGGCAATAGGAAAGAAAGGAAGCCCTGAAGCTTTGTAGATGGTGATGGTTTCGCAAAAAATGCAACACAGATGTTCGGGAAAAGAGTCCAAAGTAAGTGCAAACTCCGCTTTTGTTGATAAAAAAGCCAACTCCTGAATGGATAGTTTTTTGGAAGCATCAACGACTTTCTCTGAAAATTGAGACGCGGTTGCTCGGTCAATCCCCTTCACAATTTGCGCCGAAAGGTCGGTTTGCCCACACAATATCACAGAATAATCTGAATTTTCAAGCACTTCTTTCAGCACATTTACCCAAAACGAATTCGACATTTGCCGGTGAGGCTCTCCTGTTTCGGGAAACAACAAAATATAAGGTTTCTTAACCGAAAAAGGGAATTTTGACTGAACCTGCTCCCACGTGACTGACGCATCAATGGTAAAATAAGGCACAACTTCTTCCACCTTAGTATCAACCCCTATTTCTTTCAACAAAGCCTTGTAAGCCTCAAAATGGTGATAGTTGCCATCTTTTCGCGGAATTTCTAGCTCAACATCCAAAAAGCCACCCATACCGCGCCGATTAAATCCCACTGCTTTTTTGGCATTGGTAAAAGGCAACACAAAATGAGACACTCCGTATGAGGTACGAACGTCTAGATAAAAATCGTAGTGCTCTCGCCTCAAAACAGGCAGTACTTCCTGAAATGTTTGGTAATGACGTTTGAGTTTTTGCCAAAGACCAATCTTACTTCGATTACTCAAATAATGATCAATGACCAGCGTATAACGAACATAGGGATTGTGTTCATTGACGGCATTGCACCAACTCGGCGAGATAATATCAATAATCGCATTCGGATATTTTTGACGAATAATAGGGAACAAGTACGAGACCGTCAGAGCGTCGCCCATGTGTCCCAATGAAGCAATAAGCACTTTGGGAGCAGCGGCAATAGGCCCTTTTTCCCGTTTACGATAAAACCACCGCACGTAGATATCAATGAAGAAATCCAGAATGCGTAGTGGAATGGTCTCGCGAGGGGTACCGCTGTAATGCCGCTTCATGCGTTATAGTTTATGTCCGAACTTTTCAAAATGGGGTTTCCAAAATTCTAATTCATGGATATCCCAGGCATGGCACCCAAACGGGAGTTTGTTCCCGTTTAAAATAAAGGCTTTGGAAGGTAAATCTTCCACCGAAAAACGAAGCGCCTTGCGCCAATGGGGTAAGCTCACTTGCCAGATATACCGGTTCATTTCAATGCAAAAGAAAACATCTTCGTTGTAAAATGACCCTTTCTTTGCCAAATACTCTTCAATTTTGAGGCGATTATTGCGCACAATGTCTAGCATTTTTTGGACTTTTCGCAACGAAAACCCGCCATTGCCTACCGTAAACTTTATCGTCACATCCAGCGGCTGATTATTACGTTGTTTGTCGCGCAGGTTAAGCCAAATCGCCAGTTGTTTTTTGAGACCAAAAATAATGCGGTCCGTCAAAGAACTAAAATCTCGCTCAATACGCCAGGGCGCTCCAATATAATCATATCCTTGTCGACACCATTCTAAAAGCTCATCCCGAAACACAAACGCATCCAGTTGGTAAATCAGGATGTATTCGGAGTCGCTGAAACGTTCATAAAACTCCGCCGAGAGCATCAACCCATTATAAGTCTGAACGCTTCTAAAGTAATAGTCATCAAAGTTTTCTACTTTCAGTTGCGGATATTCCTCCAATACAAACGCAATATCCAGCGAAAAGGGTTTTATAATAACAATGGGATGTTCTTTTAATACCTGTAGTCCCTGCGTAAACGAGATTTTTTCGTGCAAACTGAAAACAGACTTGTACAGGGGAATCACAACGGTAACAGGCTTCATACCACCTTATTTTGTCTAAAAAAAAATTAAGGAGGCAAAAGTAAGCTAAAGGTAAAACAAAAACCTATTCTAAAATAAAATTTTACCGATACATCAATTGGTTTTGCCTCAATTAGCACAACAATCGGTTTGTGGATATGTTTGTAATCTCCGCCTGATAAAACCCCTATTTGAGGCATTTGGGGCATCTACCGAGACTTTAGCAAAAAATTGTATATTTTTTATAAAGACCCATGCTAACAAAGCAAATTTATCACTAATTTTGCGGCAAATTTAAACGTAGTTGTAAGCGAAAGACGGAGGTAGTTCCATTTTAAATACCCACGGGCCCGCTACAATTCACGAACCGATTATTAATACTAAACAATAAACACAAACATACTATGGTAGCTGTAAGACCGGATGAGGTTTCGGCGATACTTCGGGAGCAATTGGCCGGTGCAAAAACCGACGCCCAACTCGAAGAAGTAGGTACGGTACTGCAAGTGGGCGACGGGGTAGCTCGTATCTATGGCCTAACAAAAGTACAAGCGGGTGAATTGCTCGTATTTGAAAATGGCCTAAAAGCCCTTGCTCTCAACTTGGAAGAAGACAACGTTGGAGCCGTATTGCTCGGTGAGTCAAACGAAATCAAAGAAGGCGA
>JAIXPV010000141.1 GCA_027486105.1 Runella sp.
AGGTGCCGTATCACCACTTCTTTTCGGCGATTCCAGACGGTTAAAAATACCTCTTGTACCAATTCTTCCGCTTCCTCTCTGACCCCTGTTTGGTGGTAGGCAGTTCCATATAGTTTATACCAGTAGCGGCGGTATATTTCTTCAAAGGCCGAAATTTTGCCCTCCTGAAGAAATTCTACTAAACGCTCATCGTCAAGTTGCTTTACATTCATACGTTTTACCCCATTTACCTGTACAGTAGAATAACTCTCGCAAATCCCTAAAAAGTTTTGAAAAATAATTGAATAGTACTGTTTAGGGCCAATTGGGGCGATTTCATTTGACCGATTTATGGTAGGAATCCACAAAAAAAGTTCGCATTTTTTAATGAACGCGAACTTTTAGGGTTGTTATTTAGTGCCCAGACCATTATAATCACGCAGCGACGCAAAACAGTAGGTTATTGATAAAAAACACTTTACTGCCTTTGTATGAATTTTAAATTTGTTAAGAATTAAGCAAATTTGTTCACGCAAAGTCGCAGTGGTGCAAAGAGTATAAAATGTTGATTGTCTGAAACTTAGCACCTTTTCGGCTCTGCGTAAAGTGTAAATTAATTTTGCATATTTACTTATTCCTTGATACTTAAAATTAAAAAAACTGTCAATTAACGCTATTTTAGTTTTACCATTTCACTGCCTGCCATCAAGAAAGCCCCCGTGCCGAAATTCTGCCAACTGTCTTTGTCGGCGGGTTTGGGGTCATAGCCGATATTTTGTACCCAACCTATTTTTCCACTTTCTAGCTGACATTCTTGCAGGGCTTTCCACGATTTTTGGACGGTCGGTTTGTAGGTTTTTGCCTCCAGCAGGCCGTTGTTGATGCCCCAGGCTAGCCCAAATGTAAAGAACCCACTGCCGCTCGCTTCACCGTGCGCAAATGACTCTGGCGACAGCAAACTCGTGCGCCAAAGGCCGTCGGTGGGCTGTAGCTCCTTGACCCGTGCCGCCATCGTTTTGAAGAGGTTTTCGTAAAATGCACGGTGCTTATAATTCTTGGGCATATCTTCCAAAATCAAAGCCAGACCACCCAATACCCATCCGTTGCCTCTCGACCAGAAAATTTTGTTTCCGTTGGTCTCTCGCTTATCTGTGGGGGCTCCCGTTATTACGAAACGGGTATCTCGGGCAAACAGTTTTTCATCTTTGTCAAAGAGCAACTCATACGTTTCCATATAGTAGCGGTGCATTTCGTCGAGGTATTTTTGGTCATTTTTCAGGATGGCATACTGTGTAAGCACGGGCGGAGCCATAAAAAGGGCATCGCACCACCACCATAAGATTCTTTGTTCAGCATTTCCTTTGCCCACTTTCCAGTCTTGTGGTTCAAACAAGTGCTCATGAATCCACTTTTCGGTAGGCCCGAGGTTTACGTCTTTGTTGCCGATAGCATTTAGGTATAAATACGATTGTGAAATGGCCACGTCGTCGGCGTGGAAATACCGGTCGTAGGTTTTCCATTGGTTGCGTTTGCCCATTTCAACCAAAGTGTTCAAAAAAGCAGGATTTTTGGTTGACTTGTGGGCGCGCATCACGCCCGCATAATAGGCTCCATTTGTCCAGTCGGTGGGTGCTTTTGAAAAAATCGGGTTGGCTTCCTGCCACTGCATGGCTCTGACCATGTCTTGCTCAACGGAGGATTTCTCACTCCCTTTGAATGTTTTGCAAGCCTGAAAGGAAAGGGAAAGAAGAACGGCAACGGCGCTGATAAGGGTTCGATTCATTGTATAATATTTAAAGTGCGGTTCAATTATTTTAGAAGGGAGGTGCGGAGTCAATCATTGAAACACCCGCACATAATCTACTTCCATTTTGGCGGGGAAAACGCTTTCATCAATGCCCTTGGCACCGCCCCAATTGCCGCCCACTGCTACATTGAGCAATAAGTGCTCTGGCTTATCAAAGGGCCATTCATTGACCGTTTTATGTTCGTTGGGAATACTCAAATAAACGTTGCCGTCCAACAGAAACTCCATTTTCTCGGGCGTCCAATCAACAGCATAGACGTGAAACTCAGTGTAAGGGTTTTTGATAAAAATCTTCTTTGATTTTTGGGTTCCCTTCACGTGGTTGTAGGCTTGGGTGTGGATAGTGCCCACGAGTGTATCGGGGTCATAACCTACGTGCTCCATGATGTCGATTTCGCCACATTTGGGCCAGCCAGCGGTTTCGATATTGCTGCCCAGCATCCAGATAGCGGGCCATGTTCCGCGCCCCTTGGGCAATTTGGCCCTTACTTCGATGCGCCCGTAGGTCCATTCAGCTTTTCCTTTGGTTAGGAGTCGGGCAGATGTATAGTCTCGGTTTTCAAATTTGCTTTTGCGAGCCGTTATTGAAAGGACGCCGTTTTTGACGAGCGCATTAGACGTATCAGCGTTGGTGTAATATTGCAACTCATTGTTTCCCCAACCTTTGCCGCCAACGTCGTAGCCCCATTTGGTTGCATCGGGTAAGCCTGTATAATTAAATTCGTCGCTCCAAACCAATTTACGTTTTTCTTTTGCAAATCGCGCACCTCTGACGAGTGCTTTTTCAGGTTCGTCAGTGGTTAAATAGTCAATATCTCGTGCCAAAAAATAATCCATTACCAAAGTGTCATTTACGGTCCAGGCGTTGGTGGCGACGCCCAGTTTTTTGGCGTTGGCAATCCATTGTTCGTCTTTTTGTAAAACGCTGAAGTGATAATCCAACCCGCCTATGTTGTCGGCTTGGAGCTGAGCTGCTGAAATATTTCCATTGAGGTATTGGAGTTTTGCATTTTTGTCCAGCTCCCGCACTTTCTTCAGGATGTCGTAGTCAAAACTGATGTACACTACCCATTTTTGGGCCTTTAATTTTTGAACGGTCTTGACCACTTTTTCTGCCAAAATCATAGCGCGCTCTTTGCCCGCGGGCGAGGGCTTGATTTCGGTCACGAGCATGGTTTTTGTTTGTTTTTTGCCCGCTTTCAAGTATTCTTCCAGCGTCGGAAGCTGCTCGCCGTTTTTCAGCGGTTTTTTGATAAGCTCGGCATAGTCGGTTTTTTCGATGTCCATTCCTTCGTAATGCGCGTCATGATTGATGACCAATACTTCATCCTTAGTCAAACGAACGTCAAATTCTGAGCCAACGCAACCTAGCTTAATGGCATGCTCCAACGATGCAATGGAGTTTTGGGGGGCTCCTGTGTTTTTCCAGGCTCCACGGTGGGCCACTATTTTGTTGTTATGAAAAGATTGAGCCTTTGAAAAAAAAGGAAAAAATAGTGCCCAAAATGCTAAAAATAAGGAGTTTACGTGCTTGTTCATTCGTATGGTTTATTGGTTCAAAAGAAGATTGCCTGCTGTTAGGGAATACGGAGGGTATTTAATACGGTTGACGAAGTAGAACTTCATTTTTAAACGCGATTACTTTCAAAGGCAAAATTTGTCATTTTCTTCTCATGTTGCCTTCAGATTTGAAATTCCGTAAAATACCGTTGAAAAAATCACGTAATCTTCAAGTAATATTTGGATAACATGGACTTTGATATACCAAACAAAATACAGTAATTGCCAAAAAATAGCAAATTAAGCACAATTAACTAATGAAAATACCCATCAAATCGTTTGCCTTCCTCCCTCCAAAAACGTTTATATATCTTCTTTAACTTTTGTTTATTGTTGATTAAATTGCGTACATTGATTATTCAAAACGTATCTCCTTGAAACCGACTGACATTAAAAACCCGGAATATTTCCACAAGGTTGTGGACTGTCAATACGCGTGTCCGGCGCATACACCTGTACCCGAGTACATTCGGCTTATTGCAGCCGAACGCTACACCGAGGCTTACATGGTCAACTGGGAATCCAACGTTTTTCCAGGTGTTTTAGGGCGTACCTGCGACCGCCCCTGTGAACCTGCCTGCCGACGTGGCCGCGTGGAAGAAGAACCCGTGGCGATTTGCCGCCTCAAACGGGTAGCTGCTGATAATAAAGGGGATGTAACAAGCATGATGCCCCAAGGCCCTTTTACACCGAATGGTAAAAAAATAGCCCTCATCGGCGGTGGGCCCGCTTCGCTAACCGTAGCCCGTGACTTGGCCCCGTTGGGATACGAAGTCCATCTCTATGATGACCAACCGATGGGTGGGGGAATGATGCGTAGCCAGATTCCGTCGTTTCGTTTGCCCGACAGCGTGTTGAACGAAGAAGTGGGTTTTGTGCTTGATTTAGGAATCCATACGCATTTCAATACCCGCGTAAACAGCCTACGGGATGTTTTGGACCAAGGTTACGATGCCGTATTTGTGGGTACGGGCGCACCCAAAGGAAAAGATTTGGCCGATTTGCCAGGCCGTTGGGACGCCAAAGCCCATGTGCACATCGGTATTGAGTGGTTGGCGAGTGTTGCGTTTGAGCATACCGCCAAAATTGGCAAAAAAGTAATCGTATTGGGCGGTGGAAATACAGCCATGGATTGCTGCCGCACTTCTCGCCGCTTGGGAGGAGAAGACGTAAAAGTGGTGGTGCGCAGTCCGTTCAAAGAGATGAAAGCGTCGCCGTGGGAAATCGAGGATGCCCTCCACGAAGATATTCCGATTCTGGAATGTCATGTTCCGAAATCGTTTGTGGTGGAAGACGGCCAACTCAAAGGAATGATGTTTGAGAAAGTGGAGGCCAAATACGAAAACGGTCGCCGCAAACTCGTCTCAACGGGTGAGCCTGACGTATTTATCGAAGCCGATGATGTGTTGGTGGCTATCGGACAAGAAAACTCATTTCCCTGGATTGAACGCGATTTAGGCTTGCAGTTTAACGAGTGGGGCCTACCTATATTGGATGAAAAAACCTTCCAGTCGACCATTCCCAACGTATTTTTTGGTGGTGACTCGGCCATGGGCCCCAAAAACGTCATCACGGCCGTAGCGCAGGGACACTCGGCGGCAGTTTCGATTGATTTGTTTTGCAGTGAAAAATCGGTCCACGACCGTCCTTCTCCGTATACCAACCTGATTAGTCAGAAAATGGGGATTCACGAGTGGATTTACGATAGCCCCGTCTCCGACGATGAGCGTTATAAGGTGCCGCACGCCGACAAAGCGTTGACCTTGAAAGACCGTAAAAAAGAAGTGGAATTGGGCTTTAGTCCCGACACAGGCTTTAAAGAAGCACAGCGTTGCCTCAACTGTGACGTACAAACGGTATTTACCGAAAATAAGTGTATCGAATGTGATGCTTGCATGGATGTGTGCCCTACATCGTGTATCACGTTCACCGTCAATGGCGAAGAAGAAGATTTGCGTTCGCGGCTTCTGGTTCCCGCCGATAATTTATCCCAAGATTTGTACGTTTCGGATACGCTCAAAACGGGCCGTGTGATGGTCAAAGATGAAGATGTATGTCTTCACTGTGGCTTGTGCGCCGAGCGTTGCCCTACGTCAGCGTGGGATATGCAGAAATATTTGTATTCAGTAACCAAAGCAGGTAATCAATGCGGAATCTTACAGGAGTTAACGACTTAGTAGTACGGTTTGCCAACGTCAACGGGACGGGTTCGGCCAGTGCCAATAATATGTTTGCGATGTCCATTTTCAGAATGGGCATCCCCATGACCGCCAAAAATATTTTTCCTTCCAATATTCAGGGATTACCGACCTGGTATGAGGTGAGAGTCAGCGAGAAAGGCTATTTGGGCCGCCGCGAAGGAGTAGACATCATGCTATGTGTCAACCCGCAAAGCATGAAACAAGACGTGGCTTCGGTCAAGTCAGGTGGGTATTTTCTGTACGACAATACAAAAAACCTGCACAAGGATTTTATTCGCGAAGACATCAATTACATTGGGATTCCGATGATCGGAATTTGTATGCGGCTCTACTCCGATGCGCGTCAGCGGCAGTTGTTCAAAAATATGATTTACGTGGGCGCTTTGGCGGCCCTGTTGGACATTGAATTGGAGGTGGTGAAAGGAATCATTGCCGACGAATTCAAGAAAAAACCCAAACTCATTGAGCCCAACGTGCAGGCCATGATGGCGGGTGTAAACTACATCAAAGAAAACTACGAGCATCCGCTGGGATTGCGCGTGGAGCGCCGCGATTTGGTGGGTGATGCCATCGTCATCGACGGCAATACCGCCTGCGGAATTGGGGCCGTGTACGCAGGCGCTACAGTGGCGGGTTGGTACCCCATTACGCCCTCTACGTCGTTGGTGGAGGCATTTGCTAAGTATTCCAATCGTTTGCGCGTTGACCCCGAAACGGGCCACAAAAAAGTGGCAATCGTACAGGCAGAAGACGAATTGGCGGCCTTTGGGATGGTGCTGGGAGCCAACTGGAACGGTGCCCGGGCCTTTACCGCAACCAGCGGTCCGGGGCTTTCGTTGATGAATGAATTTTTGGGACTGGCGTATTTTGCCGAAATCCCCGCGGTATTGGTGGATGTGCAGCGCGGTGGCCCCTCTACGGGGATGCCTACGCGGACGCAACAGTCGGATTTGCTATTGGCGGCCTATGCTTCGCATGGCGATACCAAACACGTATTGTTGATGCCGAGCAATCCGTCCGAATGTTTTGACTTTATGGCCGATGCCTTCGACTTGGCCGAACGCCTCCAAACGCCCATCATCGTCATGACCGACCTTGATTTGGGGATGAATGAGCACTTATCTGCGCCCCTGAAGTGGGACGATACCCGTCGCTACGACCGGGGCAAAGTATATACCGCCGAAGATTTGGACGCGTTGAGCGCCATGGGCAAGCAGTTTGGACGTTATTTGGACGTGGACGGCGATGGCATACCTTACCGTACGCTCCCCGCCACCCACCCCACAAAGGGCTCTTTCTTTACGCGGGGTACTTCCCACGACGAATATGCGCGCTATACCGAAGACGGCGTAAAAAATGCGCAGGTGCTGGACCGCTTGTCTAAAAAATGGGATACAGCCAAGGAAATCTTGCCGTTGCCAGAGTTTTATCAGACCCAAAATGAAAGCAATATCGGGATGATTTTCTTCGGCACTACCACCTACGCGGCTTTGGAAGCGATCGATCTGCTGAAAGAAGAAGAAGGTGTAATACTGGATGCGATGCGCGCTACGGCCTTTCCGTTCCATGCTTCCGTGGAGGAGTTTATCGAAGCCCACGACCAAGTCTTTGTGGTAGAACAAAACCGCGACGCGCAGTTCCGTACGTTGTTGATCAACGAATTGGAAATCAATCCTAAAAAATTGATTAAAATCTTGAACTACGACGGTATGCCGATTACGGCCGATGCTATTCGGAGACAAATAGTGAGTGTGTTGGCGACGGTGTAGAGGAAAACTTTCGTCGAAAATTCTTATGTTTGCTTAAAATAGATACAACTATGCAATCAGTCAGAATCAAAATAGAAGATGCACAATACCAACCGTTTATTCAGTTTTTGAAAACGTTGGATTATGTAAAAATAACATCTCCTAAAAACGACAAAAGCGAGAAATCGTCTTCTATTGAAATGGGGAATTATCATCCTGGTGAAAAACCGTCTGACGTAGCAGGGCTTTGGAAAGACGATAAAAGAGACCTCAAAGCCCTGCGTGAGCAAGCATGGAAACAAAAAAGATGATTTTGTGTGATACGGGTGTTTCTTTGAATTATTTCACGAAAATCCAATAATCTGTCAAGAATTGGATTTCTTAGGATACGAAAGGCTTTTGATAAGTAGTATCACCGTAGCCGAAGTGTATTTCGGGATGAAAACCAAAGAAAAAAGACAAACGCAGGAATTGATACGCAAATTCAATATCTACCACACAGATAAAGAAATTTCTAAAAGGTTTTTACAACTTATGTTGTCAAACTTGAATAAGCGTATTGCTATACCTGATGCACTCATTGCTGCCACCGCTTTGGAAGCGAATGTTGAACTATTCACCTTAAATCGAAAAGATTTTGATTATATAGAACGGTTGAAACTTTATAACCCCAAGTTTGGGAAGTAAACTACGACGGAATGCCTATCACGGCCGACGCTATTCGTAACGGTATTGCCAAGCATTTGGAAGCGATAAAGCTCTAGTAAATATAGGATATATAACCGCCATAGATGTTAGAAATGATTTCTGTGGCGGTTGTATAGTTGTCGGCAGCAATGCTACTTGAAATTTAAACAGATGCCTTCTATACCAGACAATATTAATGCGAGCATCTCTCCTACAGACTTTGAGCTACTTGTAAAAGAGTTTTTAGAGTGTGCTGGAAAAGACTTGAAAAAATTTAAAGCAAGCCATAACGTTCACTTGCTTAAAAGTGATGGAGAATATCAAATAGATATTTATGCCGAATTTGAAGTCTTGGGTGCAACATTTAAGGTTTTAGTAGAATGTAAAAGGCACAAAAGTGATATTAAACGTGAAGTTGTTCAGGTACTATGTGATAAATTAAGAGCAACAGGTACACAAAAAGGAATGCTATTTTCAACAAGTGGGTTTCAATCTGGAGCTTGCAAATTTGCTGAAGAACATGGAATAGCGTTAATAAGAGTTATTGAGGGACGATATACTTATGTGACGAAATCTAATGATAAACAAACTTATGAGCCACCACCTTGGGCGGATATCCCAAAATATATAGGACAATATACCCGAGGAGCAACGACGACTTTTTTACAAGAAGGATATTTTGAAGATCTTGGAGAATTTCTTTTCGGAAACAAAAAAGATAGTGACAGCCATTGACTAAAAGCACATGCAGTAAATATCGGTTTGGCCATATGGCGACTGAAGTAATTCTAATGAAATTTACCCCCCCACGCATACGTTAGCGTCTCACGAGGGACAACTATTAACAGGTTTCAAGCCTGAAAATATAAACTCTCATAATAGTGTAAATAACCAACTGCATGAATTTGCTAAGTCAGAATATCAACAAGATAACCCATCTTTGTAAAGTCCACAAAGTGAAGAAATTGTATGCTTTTGGGGCTGTTTTTGGGGGGGGGATTTTGCAAACGGCAAGCTTTATGCTGAAAATTCGCCTTATGGCCAAGCCGAAATACGAGTTATGTTAACACTAAGCGAAGAATGACAGAAGAAATAAAAAAGGAACTTAAAAGACTTGAGCTTCAGCATGACATCAAAATATTGTATGCGGTTGAAAGTGGCAGTCGTGCATGGGGTTTTGCTTCGACAAATAGTGATTGGGACGTAAGATATATTTATATTCATAAACTGGATTGGTATTTAAAAATTGACGAAAAGAAAGACAGTCAGGAAGAAATTTTACCAAATGACATTGACCTTGCTGGCTGGGAATTGAAAAAAGCATTGCGGCTTTTTAGAAAATCAAATCCACCAATTTTAGAATGGTTGAGAAGCCCAATCGTCTACCTACAACAGTTCTCTACCGCAGAAAAATTACGTAACTTAACAGCGGAGTTTTTTAATCCTAAATCTTGTCTTCATCATTATTTACACATGGCACAAGGTAATTACAGAGATTATCTGCAAAGGGACAACGTAAGAGTAAAAAGATACTTTTATGTACTAAGACCAATACTTGCCTGTGACTGGATTAAGCAGACAAATACAATGGCACCTATGGAGTTTCACAAACTTCTCGACAGCCAAGTGATAGGCCAAAACGTAAAGGCCGAAATCCAAAACTTATTGAGAAGAAAAATGGGAGGGGAAGAGCTTAATGAAGAACCTAAAATTCAAATCCTTAACGACTTCCTGGAAGATAAAATTTCGTATTATAACGATTATGTTAAAACATTAGGACAATGTAACCCACCGGATACAACAAGACTTGACGAACTATTTAAACAGACTATATATGAAGCTTGGGATGTAAATGGAAGTTCATAGCAGGCGTTTAGTAACATATCCCTCGCATTCGCTCGCGACGGAGCGGTGACGATTATTAACAGGCTTCAAGCCTGAAATAATACTAAACAGGCTCACAAATAAAGTGACCAACTCAGTTTGAGGCTGAGAAACGTTTCCAGCAAGCATGAACATGCAACGAATAATTGGTTTATTCAACGCATAAAATGCAACGATTACCAATCGGTCGCTCGCGCCCCGCGTGTGACGATCATTAAAAGGCTTCAAGCTCAAAATTATAAGATTCTGTGTGACAAATTGTTAGCTAAAGTTGTTAGTAGAAAAAACGTAAATGAGACAGGAAGATGAGAACAGTACAGATAAAAGTAAGCGAAACCGACTTCCAAAAATTTAATTTAGGAGGTGGAGAAATCAAATTTACCGATTTAGTAGAATTGATAAGTCGTGAGTATGCACGAAAAGCTCTTTTAGAGTGTAACGAAATAGCCAAAGAAGTTGGACTTTCTAAAATGACGATGGATGAAATAAATGCTGAAATTAATGCTGTAAGGGATGCAAAAACTCATTCTTGATACAAATGTCATAGTTTCGGCATTGATTTCGAGTTCTATTCCGACCAAGATTTTATACGAATTGGTACTGCCAAAGAAAGTGGAACTTTGCCTTTCGGAAGAAATATTTGCTGAGTATATTGAAGTACTGAACAGGGATAAATTTGCCAAATTTGTCAACTTCAAAACGAAAGCCGAAGTAGTTTTGAGCAAATTGCGGGAGATTGCTGCTTTCTATAAAACCGACCAGAAAGTAGAAGTTTTGACAGATACAAGTGATAATAAATTTTTGGAACTGGCAGCAGTAAGTTCAGCAGATTACTTGACAACAGGTAATACACTTGATTTTACACTAACGGAATTT
This sequence comes from Runella sp., assembly GCA_027486105.1. Lineage (GTDB taxonomy): Bacteria > Bacteroidota > Bacteroidia > Cytophagales > Spirosomataceae > Runella. The sequence continues at coordinate 10,743 of JAIXPV010000141.1, forward strand.
GAATACACCAGAATTTTGACACCAAGAGTGTATTGGGACAATTATGCACCTAGAGATTAACATAATCAATCCCAAACCGTAAACCTTTTAAACGAGTAAAACATTTAACGGTAATGACGTATATAAAACCAAAATTTCGTCACCCTGACCTGCCCAAAAATGCGGTAGGCTTCACTAAAACAGATTATGAAGGGGTGATTTCGACGCTTTGTGCGGGCTGTGGGCATGATTCCATCAGCGGCTCCATCGTGCAGGCGTGCTACGAGATGTCGATTGAACCGCACCGCGTGGCCAAACTGTCGGGTATCGGGTGCTCTTCCAAAACACCCAACTATTTCCTCAACAACTCGCACGGGTTCAACTCCGTCCACGGGCGAATGCCGTCGGTGGCTACGGGGGCCAACATGGCCAACCGCGACCTGATTTACCTCGGGGTATCGGGCGACGGCGACACCGCTTCGATTGGCATGGGGCAATTTGTGCACGCTATTCGTCGTAACCTCAACATGCTGTACATCGTGATGAACAACGGTTGCTACGGCCTGACCAAAGGACAGGATTCGGCCACGGCCGATGCGGGTTCGGTCAGCAAAAGTGGCTCAGTAAATCCCTTTGAAGGTATTGATTTGGTGGGCATGGCGTTGGAATTGGGGGCTACGTTTGTAGCGCGCAGCTTTTCGGGCGACAAAACCCAGCTCGTACCACTCATCAAAGCCGCGCTTTCTCACAATGGATTTGCGCTCATCGACGTGCTTTCTCCGTGCGTAACTTTCAATAACAACGTGGGCTCAACCAAGTCGTACGATTACGTTCGCGACCATATCGAGGCGTTGGCCGAAATTGGATACGTTCCCGAAAAAGAAGAGATCACTGTTTCTTACGATAGCGGTAGCTCAGTAGATGTCGAACTCCACGACGGCTCTTCGGTGCAGTTGCACAAGCTGGCCGATGGCTGGGACCCGCGCGACCGTCAGGCAGCAATGAGCCGTTTGCAACAAGCCAAAGCTGAAGGTGAAATCCTGACGGGATTGGTGTATGTAGACCCAGATAGCAAGGATTTACACGAAATCATCAAGTCAGATAAGCGCCCGCTGAATAGCCTAAAAGAGGAGGATTTGTGCCCAGGTGCGGGAGTACTGGCCATGATTAACGACGAATTTAGATAATTTTAGGCACTCAATAGTCAAACCGCGTAGGGTGAGTCCCTGCGCGGTTTTTTGTTTTTGGCAATATGATTGCCAGATTTGAATTAACTTGTCAGCTTTTATGCGTTTGAGGATAGGTTTAGGGGTGCCCGAATCGCATTGTTTGGGTTGAAAGCAACCCTAGAGCTCGGTTGTGAGCAACCGAGCGCACAAGTAACCGAGCGCACCAGCATTTTCTTTTAAATCTCTGCGCCTTAGCGACTTTGCGTGATTTTATTTAATGTTCAGTTTTAAAAAATATGAAAGTACTCATCATTGGTGGAGGAATTGGTGGGTTGACCACCGCCCTTTGCCTACACAAGCTCGGACTTGAAGTAAAAGTCTTTGAATCGGTCAAAGAAGTAAAACCACTGGGGGTAGGTATCAATTTACTGCCACATTCGGTTCGGGTGCTTACTAATCTTGGCCTGCAATCGATCATTGCCGAAAATGCCATTGAAACGACCGATTTGGCTTATTTTAATAAATTTGGACAGCCCTTTTGGAGTGAGCCACGCGGGCGGTTTGCGGGGTATAAATGGCCCCAATTTTCAGTCCATCGCGGAAGGCTGCAACAACTACTGTTTGAAGAAGCCACGCGGGTGTTGGGCAGTGAGGCACTCCTCACCAACCATCATTTGGTCTCTTTCGAACAAAACGAACGGGAAGTCATCGCGCATTTTGTAAACAAAGAAACTGGACAAAGCATCGGGCAGGAGCGGGGCGATTTGCTGATTGGGGCAGATGGAATCAATTCGGTGGTTCGGCAACAACTATATCCCAACGAAGGGCCGCCGGTGTATTCTTCCAATATCCTATACCGAGGCACCACACGGATGAAGCCGTTTCTGAACGGAACAACCATGGTAATGGTGGGGCATAATGCCCAAAAAATAGTAGCGTATCCTATTCATCCTGAGCTTGATGCAGAAGGAAACAAACTCATCAATTGGGTGGCGAATGTACGTCAAAACGAGCATCAAAAACTGGAAGTGCGGGATTGGAACCGTCCAGCAGATCAGCCGCGTTTAGTTAATTTATACCGAGATTGGACGTTTGATTGGCTCGATGTGCCCGCCATGATTGGGGGGGCCAAAGTCGTGTACGAATTTCCGATGTCGGACCGAAATCCGTTGGACCGCTGGACCTTTGGCCGCGTCACGTTGCTCGGAGATGCCGCCCACCCCATGTACCCAATTGGTTCCAACGGGGCCTCGCAAGCTATTTTGGATGCTGATTATTTGGCTGAATGTTTGAAAAATACGCAAAATCCGAGAGAGGCGTTAAGGGCTTACAATGACGAGCGTGTGCCAGCTACTGCAAAAGTAGTGTTGCAAAACCGTGCCAAAGGCCCCGACGAAATCATGGATAGGATGGAAGAACGTTTCCCCAACGGTTTTTCGGAAGACCAGATTCCGCACGTGGAGTTGGAAGAGGTAATGAATCGTTACAAACAAATTGCGGGGTTTGATATTCAGACCCTTAACCAAAAATCATGAAAGAT
>JAIXPV010000707.1 GCA_027486105.1 Runella sp.
GATTACCTTCCTTGTCCAGATATAAGCTTTCGGCCATATTAGCCGCCAAGCCATCAGGTTGGGAAGCTGAATGCAGTAGTCGTTGGACAAACTTTTTTTGAGATAGGTCAAATACGTACAAACCGACACTCGACCCAAACAGCAAACGATTTTTGAAGCGTACGCCTCTCGTCAAGTACGTCACTGGCTGCCGTTCAAAGGTTTGGAAATTTTCAGTTGTACCATTTTGTACATTGAGGCGGGTCAGTGCGTTGTAATCACCCGTTTACCAAATAATTGAGTCATTCTCGACAATGACATACTCCCCGATATTGGTTTTGGCAGGTTGTTTTGTCAAGTCAAAAAAATATTCAACTTTGGTAACCTGCGTATTTTTTAAAGAGATTTTTGTAATCCCTACGTTGTTTTTACCACCACTGTAAATGGTCTTTAATTCCTTGAATGGAGGGGTATGCGAACGGGGAAGAGTGACACTCACTTCAGTAGTAACAAGCGTAAATTTTTCGGAATCAGGCTCATATACATACAGTCCTTTATTTTTTATTGCCGACAGGCCCATCCCAACCCTCCCCCGATGATCGATATGATAAGGAAAAGCCATTGTTGTGGCCTTCCCAAAAGGCAATGCAATAAAATTAAACTGGTCGGTTTGGCGGTGATAAAAATTCAGCCCTTCGTTTGAGCCTACCCATAAATTACCCTTAGAATCTTCAACGATATTATTAATATCAACACCCCTCAGGTTTGAATTCGAGGGTTTATACACTCGGCACTTCGTTCCATCAAATCGATTGAGACCGTTGTGCGTACCTAGCCATAAAAACCCGCGCGAATCGCGGTGCATAAAAAAAACATTGTTGTTGGAAAGACCTTCTTCACGCATAAGGTGATGAAACGACAGTTGAAGGGGAGCTTGTCCAAAAACACCCATATTACTTACCAAAAGGAATAGTAAATACTTGGGCATGGAAGTAGAGGTTTATCCCAAAAATAAACCAAAAAAACGCACTTTAACCAATTCATTTAGTTAACGGTATGTGCGCACCACGTTTTTAATGATCCACGTCTTTAGTAGGGGGCCAGGTGTCGTCCCTAAGTTTCTCAAACATGATGTTGAACCTGCTCAAGTTTGGCCGAAAGGCCCTTTTGTGCACCAACTCATGCTGTTAAATCGTTTGTCCCACGCTTTCGTGTTCCTATTTAATACCGATTGTAGCACTTGTCTGAAACCCTCCCACCACCACTCGTTTCTTAGCGAAAAATGATTGATGCCTATTGATTAAGTTATTATTTGCGTTCAATTAGCCCTACTAAACTAAAACGGGGAGGGGTTATACGTACAGATCAGGCATAAAAAACAAGCCATCATCACGTAAAAACCTCTCAGGATTTGGACAATGATTTTCTGGGGACGCCATATGCAGAAAATAGCAATAATTTCACGCCAACGGACTGATAGTTACGTATAAAAAACACCAGCCCTTGCGCATAAAACTACCGTGCGACTTCAATTTTATACTTTTTACCTTTCATTTTCTCGTCCTTGATTTTCTCCAACAGCGCTTTGTATTTCGAGCGTTTTACGGCGGCGAAGGAGATATAATCTTTCACTTCAATCAGCCCTAAATCTCCTTTTTCCAACTCGCCTTTTTGGGAGAAAAACCCCACAATATCGACTTTATTTAGCTTATTTTTCTTTCCACCGCTCACATAAATCGTCACAAATTCGGGGGGATTGGGCAACGGGTAAGTGTCCAAAAGCTCGATTTCAGTCATGTTATTTTCTACATATTGGGGGCGCACCTCGTCTTTTTGGAAAATCAAATAAGAATTGCCCGTGGCGTGCATTCGGGCCGTTCGGCCATTGCGGTGAATGAACTCGTGCTCATGGATGGGCAAATGATAATGGATAACGTGTTTCATTTCGGGAATATCCAGCCCACGCGCCGCCAAATCGGTAGTAACTAAATAATTGACACTCCCGTTTCTGAACTGAATCAATGAGCGTTCGCGCGCATCTTGGTCCATACCACCGTGATAAAAAGCCGCCTGAATGCCCCTTTCCTTCAACAATTCGCAAGTTCGCTCAACGGCATCGCGGTGATTGCAGAAAATCAGCGCCGACTCCGAATGTAGCGAACAAATCAGCCGAAACAACGTATCGGCCTTGTCTTTATCATCAGAAATCACGGCCTTCATCACCAGAGCCTGCGGGCCTTCTTCTTGAGGGGTAAAATTGACAATGTTGGGCGTAACCAATCCTACAAACCCAGGAATTTTGATGCCCGCCGTGGCCGATACCAGCACCCGTTTGGTGAGATTTCGCAAACCGTCCATGATAAAGGCCATTTGCCCCTGAAAGCCCATTTCCAAGGACTTATCAAATTCATCCAGAATCAGCGTCTGAATATCGTCCAACGAAAATGAATTACGGGTCAAGTGGTCGGCAATTCGGCCTGGTGTACCAATTAAGACCGCTGGGGGCTGACTGAAATTCTGGATTTCGGTTGCCATCGCGTGTCCACCATAACACACATTTACTTTAAAACCCGTGGCCATTTTTTTCCATACTTGCTCAATTTGCATTGCCAACTCCCGCGAAGGACTAAGAATCAAACACTGCACCCCCTGTTTTTCGGGTTGCAGCAATTGTACCAGTGGCAGCAGAAAAGCCAGTGTTTTACCAGAGCCAGTTGGCGATATCAATAACGTGTTATTATTGTTCAAAATGGCTTTATGGGCCGCTTGTTGCATCGGATTTAATGCTTCAACACCTACGTTGGAAAGTATCGTTGAAATGGATTGATTATTGTTCATGCCGCAAAGGTACGGCCTTCTGGCGGGATTTGAGAATTTGAATCGGGCTTGTCGAAGATTCACTACTTATTCAACTCACAAATTCACGATGATTTCGGGCCGTTTGGCGTATTCTTTTATCAGAAAATTAGGCGTAACGTTTGCAAATTGCTTGAAATCTTTGACCAAATGATAGTAATCCGTATACCCAAAATGAACAGCAACGCTTAGCCAATCCAAATGCGGCTGTGCTTCTTTGTACTGGAAAGCCTGATAAAAACGGCTGATGCGGCTATAAAGCTTGGGCCCAATTCCCATACGCTCACTAAATTTACGTTCGAACTGGCGAGCGCTTAGATTTGCCTGATTGGCTAGCCAATCCAATGAAAAAGGAGTAGGATTTGCCAATAACAATTGACCAATCTTATCAATAGGATGTTTTTCCGTTTGAATAAATTTAAGTTTACGAAGCAGATACTCTTCAGCATGTAAAATCATCTTAGGATAACTATCAGCATTAGCAATTCGGTCATTGACCGAGCGTAAATCCTTATCAACAACTAATTCTGCATCGCCAAACACAGAAGTAAGCTCAGTATTGGCAAAACCCAACAGCCGAAACATGGCTCCAGGCTGAAACACAACCATTAGCATCAGAAAATCTGGTTCCGTAAATGTGCGAAAATTGAGCCGAGATACTTGCTGACCAAACAAAGCATTATGAGCTATTTTTGAAGTTTTTCCCGTTATCGGATCATGGGATTGTATGTACCCTCTCGCAAAAAACACAAGCGCCTGTTCAACGCGCGTTGGATATGGCATAACACTAAATTCTTCTGGCATTGCTCCTATGTTACACAATAGATAATTCTGCACAAAAGGTTGTAAAGCTAAGCTCGGTAGTATCTCCCTGAATATCATAAACTTAGTCGATATAAGACAAAATTAATCACATTCGAGAATATACCTCACAATCTCCCTCAAATTTGTTGAAGTAGAGCCGCCAACTCAAGGGGCATTGAGAAAAAAGGCGAATGACTCGACTTTAATCTATACACCCGCTCGCACTTGACCCGGGTAGGTAGCAGTGTTTTATCCAAATCTTTGCTTTCAGTACACAAAATATAATACTTTGGTATGTTCCCATACACCGCATCTGTTAGGCTGACGGGCGTACCTAACGGGGCAAAAGCTTGCCGTGAAAGGTTTTGGTGGGCAAACTGTCGGTCTTTGTGGGTGCAATCATGGTAAAAAAGAACATCCGCCAAGTCAGGTTTGAAACTACTTGTTTTACGATTTGGAGCCACAATTAACGCTTTCCCAACCGTAATACGACTCGTATCTTTGGGTAGAGTTTCTTCAATCAGCTGGGCCAATGAGCTTACAGAATCCCCATTTTTGGGTAAAAAAGCATCCAAAAACACCAGTTTACTTACTTTTTGTGCCCCCAACTGTTCGGCGGCTTGGGCTATCACCACACCTCCCATCGAATGGCCCACCAAAACCACCTTTCCTTCTGTTTGATGGGCTACATCTACCACTTTAGACACGTAGCGGTCGAGCGTTATATCGTCGGGAGGAGTGGCATCGGCCCCATGGCTAGGTAAGTCAATTGCAACAACTTTGTGCCCTTGGGCGGCCAATAGCGGGGCTACTTTATTCCAGCACCAAGCGCCGTGCCATGCTCCATGTACCAGCAAATAGGTTTGAGATGACTGTTGTTTTGCAAAACAAAGTGAATTGAGACAGGCGAGTATCAACAAAAGCTTTTTCATCATTTCGAAGGGTTATGTTTGAGGCAAAAGTACCAAATCGACTCAGAAAGCGACAAGTACAAAAACGACATCTTTCACCTAAAACATGACCTTCACATCATCTGCCAACTAAACAAAAAAGCAAGCCTTCCGACTTGCCTTTTTTGTTTTATACTGCTTTAAAGATACCGTCCATTTTTTGACTGATTACCTCCAGCCGTTTTCGGTCGCCGCCCGGTACTTCTGCCGAAGCCCAACCCGAATAACCGATTTTGGCAAGGGATTGGTTGACCACGGGCCAGTTGCAATCTCCTTCCAACAACTCCACGTTAAACCCTTTCCAAAGGCCTTCGTCCTGTTGTTTTTTACGGCTAAACTCCTTAATGTCAATCTTCATAATGCGCTTGCCGAGTGCTTCAATCCAGTGCTCGGGCCAGCCATAACGGAGAATGTTGCCCACGTCGAAGTACCAGCCTACCAGCGGGTGATTAATTTCGTCTACATAACGCGCCGCTTCTACAGGGCTAATCAGGAAGTTGTTCCAGACGTTTTCGAGCGCGATTTTGATGCCCGTTTTTTCGGCTATCGGAATCAATTTACGAATCTCGGCCTGCGAACGCTCGTAGGCATCTTTATAACTTGTACCTTCATTGACCACGCCAGGCACCAACAGCACCGTAGTGCCGCCGTACATTTTGCAGTCATAAAGCGATTTTTCCATTGCCTTTGAGCACACCTCCCGTACTTTAGGGTCGGCACTCGAAAGCGGGTATTTCCAGTGGGCAGAATTGACCACTCCTGGCAGCTCCAAACCTGTTTTGTCGCGGGCTTCCAATATTTCTTTGGGGTCAATATCGTTGGGAGAATCCAACTCAACCCCGTCAAAGCCAAGGTCTTTGAGGAGTTTAAATTTGTCAAGAACGGAGAGTTTTTCGGTCACCATTCCGTATTTCAAGCTCTTCTTAATCAGCGGGGGTGCCACGGGAGAAGCCTGCACAAATGTATCGACGCCTATTACCGCCGCCGAAGCCGCCACAGCGGTATTTTTGATAAATGTTCTTCTTTGCATGAGAGAGGTTTTGGTTTATCCGAAAATAAAAAATCCGTTAATTGTTAGCAGTAAGCATTCATCCAATACGGATAAGTTTTTACAGATAACAACTAACGGACCGTAATTTATAAATTAAATGAAAGGCGTAAATCCAGGACGAGCCACTTCAATTTTTGGAACGGCGGTCTCGAAGCTAACCGATTCAGGACCAAGCTTTTCGGTCGATTTCATGGCATCTTCCCACGTAATTCTCTTGCCAGTATACGCGGCCATGCGGCCCATGATGGCAATCATGGTGCTGTTGGCCATCCACTCGCCGTTGTTAATGGGCTTGCTGTTGCGGATAGATGCAAACAGTTCATTGTGCTCGGTTTGGTACATATCATTTTGTACACCCGAATATTCCCACGGATTTTGTCCCTCAATTTTGTGCGTTGGACGTGAGCAATTTGCCATCGCACGACCCTTGGTTCCGAAGGTTTCAACCAAGTAGCTGCGCTCGGTATTTTCCTGCTGACGCGAGAAATGGAAACCTTTGGCTCCATTGGGATAATCGTAAGTGATAGCAAAGTGGTCAAAAATATGACCGAACAACGGGTCAACCCGTACCTGACGGCCACCCGTTCCGACGGCGCTCACGGGTAAAACATCACCCATCGCCCACGACATCATGTCAATACTGTGAACGGCCTGCTCTACGATGTGGTCACCAGCCAACCATGTGTAATACATCCAGTTACGCAACTGAAACTCCATGTCTGACCAACCCGTCTGACGCGGAAAATTCCAAGCACCACCCGTATAATAGGTATTGTAAATACTCATTACTTCCCCAATCGAACCATCGTTAATTTTGCCAAATACGGCACGTTTTGGTTCGTGGAAGCGCCAGCAGAAGCCCGACACCAGCGAAAGATTTTTTTCTTTGGCGACTTTTGCCAATTCAATAACTTTACGAATACCAGGCGCGTCAACGGCTACTGGTTTTTCGCAAAAAATATGTTTGCCTGCATTGATGGCTGCTTCAAGGTGCAACGGACGGAAGAACGGAGGAGTTGCCAATAAAACAACGTCAACGCCCGAATCAATCACTTTTTGGTAGGCATCAAACCCCACAAATTTGCGCTCGTTATCCACCTTTACTTTATCTCCGTGTACTTTACGCAATCCTTCCAAACACGTATCAAAACGCTCGGGGAATATATCGCCAAGGGCATGAAGTACTACGTTGGGGTCTGCTTTAAGCGCTTGCATGGCTGCGCCCGAGCCGCGACCACCGCAGCCAATAAGGCCTACTTTCAGGGTCTCGCTATTGATGCCAGCAAAAGCACGATTAGGAACAATAATGGAAGGAAAAGCGGTGCTGGCAAGGGCCGCTCCAGCTAA
>JAIXPV010000524.1 GCA_027486105.1 Runella sp.
ACCGACCTTACCCGTAAAGTAGCACGGGCGGCGGGAGCCAATGTGCTCGAACGATCCTGGACGGGCTACTCTGAGCAGAAAAATTTTGGCAATCAGTGGGCAAAACATGATTGGATTTTATCTGTCGATGATGACGAAGTCGTTAGTCCAGAGTTAATCGAAAGTATCAAACAAGCCTTCACTCCAGCCCCAGAGGCCGATGCCTATGATTTGCCTTTTCGAACAGTTTTTGCAGGGAAGTTGATTCGCTTTGGCGGTTGGAATCCAGAATCTCACGTCCGAATTTTTAACAGAAAAAAGATTCAATGGAATACCGACGCAGTGCATGAAGGGTTGACGCTCAAACCAGAACATACTGTTAAAAAACTAACAGGTTATGTACACCATTATACCGTTGATACGCCCGAACAATTTATCGCCAAAACCGACCGTTATAGTACACTTTTTGCCGAAAAAGGGCGAAAAATAGGAAAAAAAGCGCCTTTTATTAAAGTTTATCTTAGTCCAGCATTTCGTTTTTTGGTAGAATATATCTTCAAATTTGGCTTCTTAGATGGGTATTATGGTTGGTTTATTGCCAAAGAAAATGCGCGGTACACGTATTTGAAATACAAAAAGCTAAGGTAGGGGTAGGGCTTGGCGCTGCGCGAAATAAAATGAGGGAGATACTTCAGAAAAATGTCAGGCTTCAATAAGGGTAATGAACTCCTTATACAACTGAAATTTCTCATCCGCCGAAATGACTGGTAAACTTTCAGCTATTGCCGTTGCAATGATAAGTCGGTCGAAAGGGTCTCTATGGGTTTCTAATAAGGGGACAACATGATATGAAGAAATATGAGATGTAGAGATTGGCAGAAATGAAAAGTTGTCGGCTGTGGCTTGTCGTATCAATTCATCAATTGTTAGAGTTAGCTCTGACAGTTTTCCGATTTTCTGTTTGATAGCAATTTCGAATAAGCTGATGTAGCACACGAAAATTTGATTGTTTTGCAGCAATTCTTTGACGTGGTCTGATAGCCTGCTGGGGCTGATAATACTCCAGATGAAAATTTGAGTATCAACTATAAAGGCCATTACATGTACTCTTTTAAGTCGTTAAGTGGTTCGTTGAAATCGTCTGGAATACTGAATTTGCCTTCTAAACTCCCTAGTTTTACACCTTTTTTAGGGGTATCAGAATCATTCATAAATAAAATAACGACTTCTGATTTTTTAATTTGGGGTGGAGTTTCAGTCATTGTCAGCACTCCATTCTCGTAAATTCCTTTGATTGCGGTGTACATAAGCTTGTCATTTTTACAAATTTAACATTTCAAAGTCTCAAAACATTCGAAAATGAAAACAAAACGTTGACAGCATAAAAAAAGCGTCAGACGGTTTGAACTGGGATGCCCAGTCCGTCTGACGCTTAAACGTAAGATAGTAAATGTTATGAATTAAGCTTTCACTACCCAGCCAAACGGATCTTCGGTTTTGCCCGTACGGAGGTCGCTAAGGAAATTTTTTACTTTTGATACAAAAGAATCCTCGGTCACGGCAGGAAGTTCATAATCTACACCTTCGTAGCCAATTACCCCAAACGGCGACACCACCACGGCAGTTCCTGCCCCAAAAGCCGCCTCTAAACGGCCTTCTTTCAAGGCATCTATGATTTCTTTTACGGCTACTTTCCGTTCTTCTACAGGTACTCCCCAATGACGGGCAATATCCACAATACTTTTGCGGGTCACACCGTTGAGGATGGTATCGGAAGTTGCCGGTGTAACGAGTTTACCATCCATGAAAAACATCACGTTCATCGTGCCTGATTCTTCTACATACTCGTGGTCGCGGGCGTCCGTCCAGATGATTTGGTCGTAGCCTTGTTGTTGGGCCAATTTGGCCGGATACAACGAGCCGCCATAATTACCCGCACATTTGGCAAAACCTACGCCACCTTCGGCAGCACGGATGTAGTGTTGTTCTACCTTCACACGAGGAGGTTTTGAGTAGTATTTTCCTACTGGGCTGGTAAAAATGATGAACTTATATGTATCTGAAGGTCTTACACCAATATAGGCATCGGTAGAAAACATATACGGACGAATATAAAGCGAAGTATCTGGGGCAGTAGGAATCCATGCCGCATCAGTGCGGAGCAATTCAGTGAGACCGCCCATGAAAATTTCTTCCGGAACTTCGGGCATACACATACGGGTGGCTGATTTGTTAAAACGCGCCCAGTTGTCCAACGGACGGAACATCAGTGGCTCGCCTGCTTCATTTTTGTAGGCTTTCATTCCTTCAAAAATCGCTTGGCCGTAGTGGAGAGCGGCAGTGGCGGGGCTGAGGCTGAGGTTGGCATAAGGAACAATTTGAAGGTTGGTCCACTCGCCGTTTATATAGTCGGCAACAAACATGTGGTCTGAGTAATGGCGACCAAATACCAAATTGTCGAAATCTATTTCATGGATACGCGATGCTTCTACGCGTTTGATTTCCATGGCCAATGTGTCCGTTGTCATTGTGTTGGTGGTTTTACTGTATGTATGCAATTATTATATCTGATTTCTAACTATCAACTGTTCTGTATCAGCACTTAGTGCGCTGAAAGACCAAAATTAGTTGTCAATGCAAATATTTTTATTTTTCGGCGAAAAGACAAGAAAATATCAGTTTAGTTATCAAAATAATAAATCGAATCCGTAGGGGCAGACGCAAGTCTTGCCCCTACGATGATTTACGGCCAGCCCATTTAATTTCTTCTATTCCCAATTCTTGTGCCATTTTTCGCGAAAGCACAAATAAATAATCAGAAAGACGGTTTAAGTACCGAATCACTTCTGGTTCAACGGGCTCGGATTCATTGAGTGCAATGACCAAACGCTCGGCCCGTCGACACACCGTCCGGGCTACGTGCCCAAAAGAGACCGAAGGATGACCTCCTGGTAAAATAAACGAACGCATGGGCTCAAGTACGGTATTCATTTCGTCCATAGCAAGTTCTAAAGCCATGATGTCTTCTTCGTGCAGGTCGGGGATAAAGTGTTTTTTATTGTCAGGCTCGGAGGCCAAGATAGAGCCAATTGTAAAGAGGCGGTCCTGAATGTATTTTAAAAAGTCGCGGCGTACTTCATTGACGGGCTGGTCGCGTACCAAGCCGATGTAAGAATTAAGCTCATCTACCGTGCCGTAGGTGTCGATTCGTAAATCCGCCTTACTGACGCGGGTTCCGCCTACGAGAGAAGTGGTGCCTTTGTCACCCGTTTTTGTATAAATTTTCATGTATTTTTGGTCTGGCTGGTCGGATTGTTGTTCGTTCGACTTGCCCGTTTTTTAGTGTTCCAACAAACTAATGGGCAAAACGGTTTAATTCTGCCTAAAACATGTAAATTGACCCATAGAATAAAGCCGCATGACGCGTACCAAAATACAATGATAGAGACTGCTTTTCAAATCGCTAAT
>JAIXPV010000558.1 GCA_027486105.1 Runella sp.
GCCTGAAACGGGCGGTCTTTGTAAGCTCCGCAACGAATAAAGGTCAGCGAATCGCCATCGTGCAGGGTATAGTAGCCACCGTGATTGAATTGACGATTTTCGATTTTCAATTTTCGATTTTGTCCGTTAGAAAATCCCTGTTTTGTATTAAAATCCGAAGTCAACCCGTACCAAAAACTATCTTCACAAATTCCATCTTCTGTTTTCAGAACCGAAGCCAAGGCATTCAACTGAGGACGATAATCGCGGAAATGCGCCGTGTTAAGTGGAAAAAACAAAGCCCCGTCGTTGTTGCCGTAGTTGGGCAACCAACCTGATTTCTCATCCTGACATGCCCGCAAAAATTCTAATGATTTTTGAGCACGTTCGTACACCAAGTTATCAAACCGTTCTCCGTTGAGTTCGGCCAGACGAATTCCCCAAGTAAGCAATTGAATCACCACCCGATGATAATTCATCGAAAACTGCAGAAAAGTTCCGTCTTCATAAACCTGATAGGCTATTTCTTCTTCAAACCATTGTTTACCAAGGATTTTCCAGCGTTTTGATTCTGGCAAGAAAGCATACAAAAGCCCGACTAAATACAACGTAAGGGTTTCGGTAATGGCGTGGTTGTTGCGAACGGCAATGCGCGAAAAATCAATATTTGCCTCTACGTGGCGCATTTGCCAATAAATGACGTGCATCATACGCCGAAAACGTTGTTCGGTCAGAGCAGGAGAATTTCTGTAGTAATGTAAAGCAAATGTCCAATTCAGCACCCGCAACGAGATTTCTTGGCTGCACCGCCAATTGGGCCCACAGTTGATTGGATTAGCCGTTATCCAACTGTCGATTTCGTCAAAAACCGTTTCTGACAAATCTTCCTTAGCAAAGAAATCGTACCGAATCAGCGGGTATAAAAAGGTAAAACGGGATTTTTCCCAAACGTATTTTATATCGCCCGCCGTGGGTGAAAAATCAGGAATTTGGGTCCAATGTTTAGTTGTATCATAGCGATAACCGTTGGTTGGATTGGTCAGCCAATCCGTAACCGAATAGTAGGTTGCGCTAAAAAAAAGGATTTTCCCCTCCTGAAATTCGGCTACCTGTTGTTTTAACGCGTCTGACGGTTGGGAACCATCAGACGCGTGGGCAAGGAGTTCTTCCCGACTTTGAAAGAAAAACCTTCCTTGAAGTTCTTTCCATTGAGGTAGCGTAATAAACTCTTTTACGGGTGGATTGACGGGGAATTGGGCTTTCAGCCGACCAGTCCTGCGGCGCAATTCGTAGCATAAACGAAACCACACGTAGCGCGGCCCCATGTTGACCAGTAAGTTGAAAAAAAACAACATGCGTTGAAAAGAGAAAAAGCCGTGACCTTACATCACGGCTTTATACAAAGTGTTGGGGTGAGACTACTTACCTTCTTCGGCAGGCTGTTCGCTGCTTTCTTCGGTTGGTTGTTCTTCCGATGATTTTTCAAACACTTCTGGGGCGTAAGCCGTCAGGATATTATACCAATTGATAATTTTACGAATATCAGAAAGATATACTTTTTCAGTATCATATCCAGGCAACACCTCCGACATAAAATCTACCAATTGATAATCCGACAATGCTTTGGCATCAAGCTTGGTATCTTGGTATTTATCATGAATGCTCGCAAAAACATCACCCAGTGGAGTGGCTTTTTCCTCATCCTGCATGAAGATGGAGATATCTTTCAACACTGACACCCGCGCCGAAGCACCAATCATGGATTTTTCGCGCTTGTCGTCCAAACTTTCAACAATTACACCCCCACGACCGGGTTTCAAAATACGGTACAACCCACTTTTACCCGAAAAATTAGCAATTTCTTTCAACAATTCCATATCCAATGGTTATAATAAAACGTTTCAATCCATTTATTGAGCGGCAAAAATAAAGGAATTTCGCGAATCCCTCACATTTTCCCCAAAGCCGCATTTCATTAACGTTCAAAACAAGGAGAAATAGGCTATTTTTGTCAGTAAAATTTCAAAAAGTATTTTGCCCAAAATGTTATTTTCCAAACCCACTGTTTCATGCGTTTATTCTTAGTTGTTTTCGGTTTTTTCGTTGTTACCAAAAGTTTTTCTCAATCCGATACAACGATTACATTACAAGCCATAACGGGGCTTCAATATGACTTGGTCAGGGTTGCCGTGAAACCTTTACAGAAAGTAACAATCATTCTCAAAAATGAGGATGATATGGCTCACAATCTGGTATTTACCAAACCCGACAAACGATTATCTGTGGTTGAAGCAGCCATTAAAATGGGTGATAAAGGGCAAGCGGCTAATTACGTACCAGAGTCAGAAGATGTACTAGCCGCGAGCAAAATATTGATTCCCAATACCACTCAAACATTTACGTTTACGGCCCCAAGCACCGAAGGGGCCTATCCATACGTGTGTACCTACCCAGGTCACGGCTATGTAATGTACGGCGCACTATACGTAACGACCAAGCCGCTACCTCCCTTGGCAACCGACCCCAACGTTCCGTCTTCCCGCCAAAACACCGAGATTATTGTTACCTCTCCGCATCCGTTTGCGTTAGAGTATCCCCTTTTGTACCGCACGTTTATGCCCGATTGCAGCCCAGCGGCCATTGCAGTGGCGCTGACATCCACGCATTCATACTGTTTCGACGCGGGCAAATGTTATCTCCGATACGCCTGGGCGGGCGGGTTTGTGGACAACACCGCCCATTGGAAAGGCAATGGCAATGCGTTTGCCAAAATTCAGGGGAATATTTATTTCAAGGATAACGTCACCTATCCGCTACGGGTAGGCAGGGCCGACAAATTGCCCGACGTCAGTTTCCAAGGATATACCTTAGCAAACCGTTTGCCTACATTCAGCTATGCACTTGACGGCGTTGAGGTGAAGGAAACATTGAGAAGTCTCGCCAATGAAGAAGGCCTGACCCGCATCTTTATGTTTGCCAAACCGACTACACAAACGTTGTATTTTGTTACCAAGTCTGACGACGGAATAACGTACAAATCGTCAGTAGGAAAATGGCAAAATGGCACGCTGACGATTCCTAAAGGCACCTCAAAAGTGACGTTGACCATGAAACGTAACAAGCCCCAGGCACCACACGCCGCCGCCCACAGTCATTGATTTTACAACATTCTTAAGAGACGCAATTCGCTCATTTATAGAGGATTATTCAGCATGAAAAAACTTTCTTCATTTTCTCAGCTATTATCGTTTTTCTTCGTTGCCTACTTACTATTTGGACTATCCAACGTTTGCTTTGCGCAACGAGATACCATCACAAATTACTACGAAACCGAACAAATCAAACTCCCCAAGGGCCTTCGCGC
>JAIXPV010000569.1 GCA_027486105.1 Runella sp.
TGATTTCGTAAAACTGTTTGCGTTGGTCGACCGATAATTTTACGTCAAGCGGTGTCTTTCGCAACTGTACTTTTACAATCGAACTGGCCGTAACGTTGTCGGATTGGCCAATTTCGTGGGAATAAACATCCAGATTTAACGGATTTTTGACGATTATTTTTAAGGCTTCCAACACCGATGCTGATTTGTCGGTCGTAAAATGTTGTTGAAATTTAGAAATAGCGGTGTAGAATTTCGCATCTTCCAGCTTCTGGGTTTTCCAGATAAGATTGAGTGGGTCTACGGGGCTAAAAGGATTTTTGAGTTTGCCGTCGCGGCTTACCTGCCCTTCAAAAAGTTCTACCACAAATCGTTCATAATACTTATGTTTCCGAAATATGATGGCCATTTTGGTGTGGGATTGCTCATCGATGATACCTAGGAGGACAATGTTTTTTTGCGGCAATAAATGTTCTCGAAAATAATCATTCGTGGCTTTGTTGAGGGGCAACAACTCTTTGATTTTTGGCTTGATTTCGAACGATTTATTTACGTATTCAACGTAAAAAAAATCATCTAATTCGGCTTCCTCTTCCAATCCATATTCCTTGGCTACATGCTGCATTTTAGTTTTTCGCAAGTTATCATCAAAGAAAATACGCAGATAAAGACGGTCAATGAGGTTGTATAAGACCTGCACTTGGTGCTCGCATAATTTCTTTTTGGGAGCTTGACATCCACAGGAAATAACCACAGAATCGTTTAATTGTGAGACAGATACAACAGGAAAAGCAAGTATGGTAGAGGGATGGGTAAACACCCCGACATTGAGGTCAATGCGCAGAGGGTGAATGTCAAAAAAGCCCCTAGCCCCTACGTCAAAGAAGTCGGCGCTGTGTTTTAGTAGGTCTGAATAAGTAAGGGTGACAATGGTGTTGTTTTCAAGAATATATTCGTTGGGATGTTCTCTCATGGGGGAATGGTGGCGTTGTGAAAAAGGTCTTTTTGGGTCGAAAATACGAATAGAGGCTGAATCTAAGTAAAAAAGGCCGTGATTGGGCTGATTTGTTAGTTTAGAGACGCCTTCACGAAAGATATTCGATGGAGGATGTATGCGGGGGGGTAGGTTGACATAAATCATATTTTTTTAACCCTTTTTAGGGTACATTAATGAGTTTGAATTTTGCCAGTAGGGTAAATTTATGTTAGACATACTAAATGTGAATTTTGGATATATGTTTCGAATCCGTATTGCTGTGTTGGAAGATAATTCCCTCGAAACGTTACCTGCAAATATGAAAATTTCTGAATTTAGAAGTGAGAAATATCAATATGATTTGATGGGAGTATTTGAAAAATTGAACGAATTGCTCTCTTTTCTAGATACTGATGCGGTAGATGTAATTCTTTCTGATATTTTTATTGATAGCCACCCCATTGGGTTGGAACTGCTCAAAAAGGGACATGTTCAGAAAATTCCGGTTATTTTGATGACCCACTCCCAGAAAAAAGAAGTGTTTTCGGAAGCCCAGCGCATACGAAGTGTTTATTATCTCATCAAGCCTTTTCATACTTTTACACTCCAATCTGTAATTGACAGCGTTTTTGAGTGGAATCAACGAAGCAAACAGTATGATTTTATTGACAGAAAGTTTCTATTTCTTAGCGGCAAAGGCGGTCAGCGGGAGCAGGTGCTGTTTGATGAAATCATATACCTAGAGTCGGAGGTGAATTATTGTTTTGTATATACGCTCACCAAAAAATATGTACTAAAAAAATCGTTGAGTAAGATGCTCAGCCATGAGCTCGACGAGCGCTTCATTCGTATTCATCAAAGATATGCGGTCAATAAAAAGCAGGTACTTTCGGTGCGCAAAGATAGTCTAGAACTTAGTGGTCTGATTGAGCTTCCATTAGGAAAAAGCTTCCAAAAACGAGTGAGAGAGTTTGTGAAAATGAGTCAATAATGTGCATTTCTCATAACTGATTGTGAAAATTTCACCCAAAAAATTCCAATAATCACCACTTCTTTTTTTTTATCTCAAAAAAACACAGTTTTTGATAAGATTAGTATAGAATTTATCATTCTATGTCAATTGAAATGAGTCATAAATCACGCAAACCTTTCAGTACTTCGCCCTCATCAATAACTATGGGGGAGGAAAATTCAATACGCTGAAAAGTAACTCAAATCTGGAAAATACACACTTAACCAAATTGCTCATAACCTAGGGTATAATCATACCATAGGTTTTTTTAGAATCTATAAAAAGAAATCCAATGAATAGCCAAATTACTCCCGCTTATTATAATCTCTCTGGCCCCGCCGTAGCGATTAACCTCAACATTACTTCCCATCAATTGAAGGAAGTTATCACCCTATTGATGAATCAACATGTTGATTTTACTATCAATTATGCTCCGATGGAAGCCGCAGACTTTGACGGGGAAATACCCTCGAATAACATGATCACTGTGGAAGAATCTTGCTCGTTATCAGCTAAAAAAGGCAAATTGCCCGATGCAAAATATGTTGCACTCGTGAGAGCTGTATATAAAGAATACTTTATTGATAACATTGAAAAAATGCTTCCAAGTCTTACTGAAATTGCAGTAAAATATGAGATACCGCCCTTGACGCTCAAGAATACATTTAAAAAAATCTACGACAAGCCTTTCTATCAGTTATACATTGAAAAAAGAATGGAGTATGCCGCTAAACTTTTGAAAGATGGATATGGAGCCAGTGGGGTATCAGAGAGGCTTGGGTATAGTCACCCAATCAAGTTCAATAAAATGTTTCAAAAATATTATGGCATAACTCCCAAGAAATTCCAAATGCAATTTTGAGAAAAAACGAATTGTAGGCGCTCTCAGTGCTTGGATGGGCAAACCCACGTTTATTCTAACACTTCATAAATCATTAGTGGGTTTGCCTTGTTTTTTAGGGCTACTTCACCTACGGGCTGGCAGTTGAAGGATTCTTTTACTTTATTGTAAGCATCTTGTCCAATCACAATTTGACCAGGTTTGGCTACCGACTGAAAGCGCTGGGCTACGTTGACGGTATCGCCGATGACCGTGTAGTCGAGCCGCCGCAGCGAAACCGAACCGATGTTTCCCGAAATCATCTCGCCAGAGTTGATGCCAATGGCAACACGGGGCAGGTAAGTGGTGTGGTCGAGCAGGTTTTCTTGAATGGCGGCAATGTGGCTACGCACCGCCAAGGCGGCTTCGATGGCGTGGTCGAGGTGGTATTCGCCCCGAAAAACAGCCATGACGGCATCGCCCATAAATTTATCTACGTGGCCCCCTTGTGCAATGATTTCTTTGACCATCACGTCGAAGTATTTGTTGATTAAGCGCACGACGGTATCGGGGTCGGCGTTTTCGGTAATGGCCGTGAAGCCGCAAATATCCATGAACACGACCGTGGCTTCTACCGTTTCGTTGACCATGATGGCCGATTCGAATTCTTTACGGCTCATAAAGCTCAACACATTCTCATCGACGTACATCCGCAGAATGTTGTTTTCTTTGATGGCTTGGAGGGTATCGCGCAGTTGCTGAACGTGAACGAGCGTTTTCTGAACGGTCAGCTCTAAATCTTCAAAATTGACGGGTTTACACACAAAATCAAACGCTCCGCGATTCATGGCGGTGCGGATATTGTCCATATCGCCATAGGCAGAAACCATAATTACTTTAATAATTGGGCTCAACTCGCTCACTTTGCTCAATAGCGTTAGCCCATCCATGAGAGGCATGTTGATGTCGCTCAGTACTAAATCTATGTCGGGAGTTTCCTGTAGAAGTTTGAAGGCTTCCACGCCGTTGGGTGCAAAGACAA
>JAIXPV010000433.1 GCA_027486105.1 Runella sp.
CGTCGCGATAAATCCCGATAATCGAGCCTCCAGACACCGTAAAAGAAGCCGAAGCGCCGCAATTGCGGGCGGTTTCAATCATGGCCCGGTTGCGGTCGGTGATGGTCATAATCTCGGCCCGATAGTCCAGGTTTTGATTGACGAGTTCGTTCAAACGGTCGTAGTTCTGCGCTTTAATCACCTCACGGCCTTCTTCGGCTACGCCAGCGATATTTTGCAGCGTACCCACCACGTGAGGCTCTCCTTGCTCCCACCGCTGACGGATATTGTTCAACACTTTTCCCGAAACTTTGCTCAGGTCTGTTTTGTAGGCAATGTATAGCTTTGGCAGCAAGCGCGGGTCAATGGGCTCGTAGTAGCCATAGCCCTGTTTTTCAATCAAATCTCGCGAAAAATCCATGTACACGCAGCCTTCGTAGCATTGAATGACGCGGTCTTGCAAACCCGCCGTAATGCCCAATTCTTCCACTTCGGCTTTCAACGCCAATGTGGGCAATACGGGGAGTGGAATTTCTACTTTGTAAAACTGCATCAACGCCCGCAAGGTAGCTACCACAATGGCACTCGACCCTGCCAAACCCACCTGGCGCGGAATGGTGGTTCGGTAGCGAATGGTAAAATTTTGATTGGGTAGTCGAATCGCTTCGCTTTCGCAATACTCCACAAATTTCTTGATGGCCGCCTTTACCAACGGAATTCCCCCATGGTATCCCAAAGTGCTGATTGTATCGCGCAAATGGTATATATTTTTAAACACATTGGAATCCTGCGTTTGCGGCTCAATCTCCAACTCGGGCGATTCGTGTAGCGTAATGGAAGCACCAAAATTGCGAACAGAGATAGAAATGGTTTTGCCATAATACCCATCAGAGGGGTTTCCTAAAAGCCCTGCACGGGCATAAGCA
Source organism: Runella sp. (assembly GCA_027486105.1). Classification (GTDB taxonomy): domain Bacteria; phylum Bacteroidota; class Bacteroidia; order Cytophagales; family Spirosomataceae; genus Runella. The sequence continues at coordinate 906 of JAIXPV010000433.1, forward strand.
CGGGTTTCAATCATTTTTGTGTAATTGTCGCGTATTGTCGCGCTGTAAGCGCCTATTATCACCGCAAAATAACAACAAAAAAGCGAAGGCACTGCCTCCGCTTCTGTACTAATTTGCTGTGTGGGCTAGTTTTTCTTTTTAGTTGTAATAATAATGACTCCATTCTTGGCCTTTTCACCGTAGGCTTTAGTGGCTGATTCATTTTTCAAAACACTGATAGATTCAATGTCTTCAGGAGTGATGGCTTTCTCTAATTGCTCTTCGCTAATTTCATTCCCATCGAGAATATAAAGAGGTTTTGACCCAAACATTCCCTTCGTTCCATAAATTCTTACACCTCCCTTGAGTATTACGCTCTCTTTTTTATCTCCCACTTTCATCTCTACTTGTGTATCTTTCATTCGTTCCACCCCTATCGTCTCCGTCGTTCTCTCGGTTTTTTTCTCCAACACAAATGAAACTGGCAAGCTACATTTTGCATCCACGGGCTGCCCATTTTTTAAAGCAGGATTCCAACGGGGCATTTTTGAAATTAATCTTATGGCCTCGGCATCAGCCCCAAAACCAAGCCCTTTGTCTATCACAATGTCTTTGATAGCTCCTTCTTTAGTAACCGTAAAACTCACCAACACAATTCCTTCCACGTTCGCTCTAGCAGCAGCGGTGGGGTATTTTAGATTGGTGGAGAAATATTGGCTCAACGCTGGAGTCCCCCCCAGAAATTCAGGATTTTTGTCACCATTGGATAACGCGGCCGCTTTTTTCTCCAATACAAACGCAATTGGCAGGTTATACTGAACCGCTACGGCTTTGCCGTTTTGTTTACCCGGATTCCAATGGGGCATATTTAGCGTAACCCGTAGGGCTTCCTCGTCGCAGCCAAAACCGATACCTTTCATGATTCGGGGGGCACGAATATCTCCGTCTTCGCCTACCACAAACTGCACAAACACTTTTCCCTGTACATTGGCGCGTTGAGCAGCTGCAGGATACCTGATAGTACGTGCTAAATACCTGCCCAACTCACTCATTCCGCCCGGAAACTCTGGATTTTGCTCTACAATCGTAAAAACCTCACCATTCTTTGTCAGTTTTGACTTCTCCTGGGCTGATCCTGCCTCCTTTGATGGGTCAGCCCCATATCCTACCACTACTATTTCACTTAATTCTTTGGGTTCGAGTTGCATTATTACGTTTTGTTCACTTTTCGTAACGTCCAGCACCTGCGTTTTAAACCCTACAAACGAAAACACCAATTGCTTCCCACGCATTACGTTAATTAGATAATTCCCATCCAAGTCAGTCGTTGTGCCTCGTTGGGTATTGGCTACAATCACTGCTACCCCGGGCAAGCCTTTTCCATCTTGGGTCGTTATACGGCCTTTTACGGTGAGTTCTTCGGCCATTACCTGCTCATTAGCAGGCACCTCCGACTCGGCACGACGGGCGGCTACAAGCACCACTAAACCGATAATAATAGGCACGGCGAGCAAATAGCGGCCCAGTACCCAACGCGAACTACGATTTTTTGTCAACATGGCGATTCTATTTTTAAGTTGAGTGGCGTCAAAAAAATTATTGGTTAACACATTGGGAGAAACCCCAAAGGCATAACCTACTAAGGTATGCGCATACTGCATTCGGTCGCCGTTGGTAGCACGCTCATCGGCAATGAACTCGTGGATTTCTTTGAGCGAGCGTTTGAAAAAAATCAGGATAGGATTGAACCACCAAAAAACGTGGACCAATTCCAACCACAACAAATCCAAACTGTGCCGCTCCTGAATATGCACCAACTCGTGGCGCAGTACCACATCACCGTAGGTTTCAGCGTCTTTTTGACTCACAACCAAGTAATTCAGAAATGAAAACGACGAAATAGCCCCATCAGCAGCCCGCACCAGAATGTATTTACCAGCGCGTTGGTGCTCCCCAGCACGGATAATCTTGAGCACTTGCCACAAGCGGAGGCTCAAACGCCCGAGCATCACCAGCACCCCTACCCCATATACGAGCCAAAGCACCTGCTCGGCAGTCATAAAAGGCTCTTCCACGGGTTGGTACACCACCGTCGTAGGTTGAAGGCTGATTTGGGTTATCGGCAACGGCTCGGGCGCTTTCGCGGTCAGTACCACAAAAGGGGCCGCCAACGCTATCAAAAGAGCTACTAATAGGTAAAAACGATTGAAAGTGAAATAGGTGTGTTTGCGCAGCAAAAGCCAATACAGGCCATACAAGGCTACCATCCCTGCACTTGCTTTGAAAAGATAAATGAACGATTCCATGATTTTTGAAACGTTTGAAGTTGGCTATTATCGAAACATCCCCCTAGCGTTTTAACATCTTAATGATTTCGTCGGCATCTTGAAGGCTGATGTTTTTGTCTTGCACAAAAAACGACACTAGCTCTTTCAACGAACCTTCAAAGTAATTGTCTACCAGCTTATTAGCTTCGTATGCACGGTATTCTTCTTTGCTAACAATCGGGAAATATTCGTAGGTTTTTCCGCTGATGGCGCGGTGGTCGATGAAGCCCTTTTGCTCCAAAATACGGATAAACGTAGACACCGTATTGTAGGCAGGCTTGGGCTCAGGCAAGTGTTCAATCACATCCCAGACTACCCCTTTTTCTAAATCCCACAGAATTTGCATGATTTCCTGTTCGGCTTTGGTGAGTTCTCTCATTTCGTTAAATCGTTGGTTAAATAATTCTTAAAATAGGTAACTAACTCCCCAACTGATAACAGTTCAATACCGCGAATTGGGGTGATTGAGTAAAGTGAAACAAAATAACAACTAAAATTTTAGTTTAACAAAACAATCAACTAATTTTTTAGTAATAATTTTGCCTATATCTTTTTTATATTCTGTTTACCCGTCCGACGAAACCATCAGACGGGTGAACGCGGGTAAACGACAGCCTCAAAAAGGCTATTTTTTGCGTGGGCCGCGCACGGCGATTACCGCGATTTCGAGCGCTGCTCCTCCAGGAAGATTATCAACGCCGACCGTGGCGCGGGCGGGGAAGTTGCCGCTGAAATATTTACCGTAAATTTCATTTATTTTGGCAAAGTGGGCGAGGTCTTTTACGTAAATGGTGGTGTTTACAACGTCGTCCAATGAAAGTTTGGCAGCGCCCAATACCGCTTTTATATTCTCCATGATTTGCGTGGTTTCCGCTTCAAATCCTCCTGCTACCAATTGACGGGTTTGAGGGTTGAGACCAATTTGGCCCGCTACAAAAACCATTCCATTGGCTTCAATGGCCTGACTGTATGGCCCGATGGGCGCAGGGGCGGCGTCGGTTTTGATAACGGTTTTTTGGGCAAAGGTTAGCGTAGCTATAAAGATAAACAGAAACGTAAAACATTTTTTTTTCATAAAAATTGGAAGTGATATTGTTTGTTGACAGATGAGTAACCTAACTTGCCCCCCAAATTCGTATTTTTCACCCTTAAAAACAACTTTCAGTATGAGCCTCCAATCACTCACTGAACAAATCAAAACCATCGTAGGAACCGACAGCGGCTTAGATGCATCCGTCAAATTTGTCACCGACGAAGGCGTTATTGTCATCGACGCTAAGCAAGTACCTAATGTGGTAAGCAACGAAGATGCCCCCGCCGACTGCACCCTGGAAATCTCCACCAACGACGCCCTCGATATGCTCAGCGGTTCGCTCAATCCGATGATGGCATACATGAATGGCAAGCTCAAAATCGATGGTGATATGGGAGTAGCCATGAAAATAGCCCAAACTTTTGGGGGATAACCAAAAAAAACAAGCGGACCCGACAAATTGCCAAGTCCGCTTGTTAATGTCTTTGGCGGAGTTACTTACTCTTTTGCGTTTTTGGAACTCTGCACTTCAGCGCGAATAGCCTGAGCTATATTTTTAAGGTCTTGCATTCCTTTGCGCACACGTGTACCAGCAGCCTGATTACCTTTGTTGTAAAACTTATCAAAGTCTCCTTCAAGGCTCATTACTAGATTTTTGATTTCATCAAATTTGGCCATAGTGATAACAAGTTTTATGGTTATAAAAAAGTTTAAAAACGCTCAAATTCGCGTGATTTGGCCGAAATTTAATGATTAAACCATTAAACACAAGTAGTAGCAAAGAAAAAACAATAAAAAAAATGCAATTTTTAATAAAACAAGTACAAGTAAAAAATTAATACGCTGATAATCAGTGCCTTACTAAATTATTGCTTTCTATTTTTTTTTGTCAATTTTTAAAAAAAATGGCCATACAAGCTCAAAAAGGGCATTTTTGAAACTACACTACGATTTAGGAAACCCCTCTCGCTGCATGACTCGCAATGCCTGATTGAGATGGCGCTGATGATGAGCAATCGTGAAAAGCAACACATCTCCCAAGCGAAATTTGAGTAATGAAGTAAATGGCGAAACCACTTTTGTATTCCAGTCGATAGAATCTGCTTTCTGTAAAACCTTCTCTAAATCCTCAATAATTGTCTTATAACGGGCCAATACTTTTTGAGTATCAAGGTGATAAGGCTTAGGTTTAAACATTCCAGGAGCAGGTATCTTGCGGGTCGATTTTGGGTCAACAAATCCCAACATCATTCGACCGTTGAAGCTCATTTCAAACGTCAAAGGCAGTTGGGGGTTCGCAGGCGTGTGCTCTACTTTATAATTGAGTTGATTGACGTAGTACTGACTCACCATGTTTAAATGAACAAGGCATTCCAATATGCCCCATTGATCAGGTGCCGGTTTCCATTGAATTTTAGTCTCAGAGAGAGGTTCAAATTCTTGAGTAACCGTTTGTTTAATCTGTTGAAGCTGCTGTAATAAATCCTGACGAGTGGCAAGAACATCCATGAGACAATAAAAGTTGAGGGTGAAGGGGTACTTGCGTTAAACCAACTGCTCCCTTACCTTACTGGGCAATGATTGTACCACCAAATCGTACGAATGATCAATCCACTCGCGAAGCACCGCATCTTTGACCGAGCCGTCAATGATGACCGTATTCCAGTGCTTTTTGTTCATGTGATACCCCGGCAGTACACAATCGTGCTCTTCTCGCAGTTGGGTGGCTTTTTCAGGGTCACATTTCAGATTGATACTGAACGGCGTACGGTCGAGCGTGGTCAGCGCAAACACTTTCCCCGCTACCTTGTACGCGATTGTTTCGGGTCCAAAGGGAAGTTCTTCCGTTACTCCTTTTTTAGTAAGGCAATAAGCCTGAAAGGATTCTATATTCATCGGCTCAAAAAACGGTAAAGCATTACACCGATACAAAACAAAAACATGATGATGGAAATACGGTTAATTCCGTGCATCATGCGGAGCGATGAGGTATTGGGCCGCGACGGGTCGGGCTTCTTAAACACCCGAATGAAGTACCCAAACACTTCACTCACTTGAAAAAATTCGATCAAACGTTTCATACTTAATCAGTAGCTCCCGCCCCCAAAGCGGAGTTTAGGTGAAAATTAGCCCCTTTGGGGTTGGGGCGTTGTATTTATAACTCTATTGCCTCTGGCTCAAACCATTTGCCATCTTCTTTGATGATATTGATGAGTTCATCCACAGCGTTGTTGGCAACCACCGATTTTTTCACTACCTGTTGACCACGGTAGAGCGCAATCTTGTCTTTTCCGATGCCCACGTAGCCATAATCAGCGTCTGCCATTTCGCCTGGGCCGTTGACGATACAGCCCATGATTCCGATTTTAACGCCTTTCAAATGGTCGGTTCGCTTGCGAATGAGTGCGGTGGTTTCTTGCAAATCAAACAAGGTTCGGCCGCACGAAGGGCAGGATATATACTCCGTTTTTGACATTCGAGTACGGCCCGCCTGCAAGATACCAAACGCAATACTGTTTTGTTGTTTGGCGTATTTCAAACGTTCCTCATTGTCGACTTCAGCCGCATACTGGGCCGAGAGCATGATTCCATCGCCAAGGCCATCTACCAGCAGCCCACCGCAATCGGTAGCCGCAAAAAGCGACAATTCGTCCGAATTCTCCGTTGAATAGGTTCGCTGAATCACCACCGGGCAATCAATTCCTTTATCTATCAAATCAATCATAAACCGGCGCAGGGCTGGCATGGCGTGAGCATTGTCAGTTTGAAGAAGCAATACCACAGGCACACCCGCGATTTGTTCATGGGTAAGCTGAATCGCCGCGTCTAATTTGATAAAATTCAGTGTTGTACTTCTTTCCGTTGTTTTTTCAAACTCTGCCAACGTAAAAAGCGGAAATTGGTGCTCGTGATTAGTGGCTGTTTTCCAAACCTCATAATCAACGATTTCTTTCAGACCCATGGGCAACATAAACGTTGAAGGTCTTGACCCAGTGTAGATAAAATCCACGCCAATGTCATTCATTTTCCATTTGTCGGGCACGGGCAGGTAAAAATGCCCCACACTTCTCAAATCTTCATATTGGGTCACTACGATGGCCGAAAGGTCGGCAATGACTCGTGGTACATTTCCGCCGCCAAAGTTAAAAACCTCTTTCGTTTTCCGACGGCTGTACTGAAATGGGTGAATGGGCGATGCTGTTATGGGCCGAATGGGTGTCGTTTCGGCAGCCCGATTGGTATAACGACCAATCAATGCTGCTGCTACTGGTGCTTCAAATTCGGGGTCTTCGGTCAACGAAACCCGCACGGTATCTCCCAATCCATCTTCCAACAAAGTCCCGATTCCTACCGCCGATTTGATGCGACCGTCCTCTCCTTCTCCGGCTTCGGTTACGCCTAAGTGCAGTGGATAAGGCTTCAAACCTTCAGCATCCAAACGATTGACCAACAACCGATATGCTTCTACCATCACGAGTGGGTTACTGGATTTCATTGATAGTACCACATCGTAATAATTGAATTCTTCGCAGATACGCAAAAATTCTAGTGCTGACTCCACCATGCCCAGTGGCGAGTCGCCATAGCGGCTCATGATGCGGTCAGAAAGTGAACCGTGGTTGGTTCCGATCCGCATCGCGGTGCCGTATTCTTTACAAATTTTCAGGAGAGGAATAAACTTTTCGCGAATCCGCTCCAGCTCACGTTGGTATTCATCTTCGGTATAATCAATCAGTTCAAAGCGTTTTTTATCGGCATAATTGCCCGGATTGATACGAACTTTTTCTACAATGCGAGCGGCCAATTCGGCGGCATTGGGTGTAAAGTGAATATCGGCAATGAGCGGCACAGTATAGCCGCGCGCCCGCAAGCCTTTGCGAATATTTTCTAAATTCTGGGCTTCTTTCACGCTAGGAGCAGTGATACGCACGTATTCACAACCCGACTCTACCATCCGAATCACCTGTTCGATAGAGCCTTCGGTGTTCATGGTGTCCACGGTGGTCATGGATTGTACCCGAATAGGATGCTCCGAGCCCAGCGGGATGTCACCAATTTTGACGGTGATGGTTTTACGACGTATGTATTCCGTCAGCGATTGGCTATAGTGATACGACGTAATGGCGTCTTGTAGCGAGACCGTGTCGTTGAGCGTCAGCATGAATCTAATTGCAGTTTAAAATGATGAACAGAAACCAGCCTGTCGGCCCTTTTCATGCCGTAAATTTAGAGATAAAACCCTAAACAAAAGCGTATTGTTTTATGATTCCTCCAGTACCGCCAGCAAGGTCCGGCATTTCAGCTCGGTTTCCTGCCATTCTTTCTCAGGAACTGAATCTTCCGTAATTCCACCGCCACCATACAGGGTGGCAATGCCGTTTTGTATCTTCATGCAGCGCAAATTGACAAACAAATGGGTTTCGGAGTCAATGTTTACTGGTCCCAAATAACCGCTATAAAATTCGCGGTCATAACCCTCGTGCGCTTGAATAAATTCCAAAGCGGGCAATTTGGGCATACCGCACACCGCCGAAGTGGGATGCAACAGCCCCAACATGACGGTGCCTAGTTCGGGGAAATTAATGGCTTTGGTATCGACGGCATAATCGCTTCGCAAGTGCATCAGATTGCCAGCAACGGCAGTTTTGGGGCCTTCTTCGAGGTATTCACGCACCCGTATTTTTTTAAAACACGAGATGATATAACGACTCACGAGCGCTTGCTCCTCAATTTCTTTCTGGGTCCAAGGGGCTTGTTTTGGTGGAATCAGCCGCCCCGATGCGTCAAAAGCCGACTGTGTACCTGCCAAGGCTACCGTTCTGAAAATCCCTTGTCTATCTACACTGACGAGCGTTTCGGGAGTAGCGCCCAACCAAATTTGATTTAAGTGAGGCATACACACCAAAGAAACAAAAGCATTGGGGTATTTATCACAAAGGCGTTCAAAAATGCCCGTCACCGAAAACGACGCGGGCAAGGCCACGTGCTTGGTTCGGGAAAGCACCACTTTTTGGATTTCACCCGCCTCAATGGCTTTGATGGCTTCTTTAACGGCCTGTAAATGAAACTCTTCGGAAGAATTAGTCGGAAAATCACTTATATTTCTCTCATTTTGTGTAAACAAATCCACACTACGACACGTATTTTCCCACGTTTCTTTGGCTGAGCAGGATTCCGTTGATGAATAATTTTCGGAAACCGGTTCCCCTGTTTCATCAAAACGAATGTGCAAATCTGCCTTGATAAAGAGTGCTTCTTCTCCTTCTAAATTCAGAAATGGGCTGACTGCAAAACCCGCAGGTAGGTCTTCCAGCATCATTTTTGTTTTGGGAATATCAGTGCCAAAATTGATAATGAGGTGTTTATCTTTTTGCAGGGGCAAACGCCACAGAGCGGCAGCATATCCAAGTTCATACGCCGACTGCCAACCGTGCAGCGGCAAAACTGTTTGCGATTTAGTTTGTGACTCCGAATCCACTATTCGACGCGTTAGTTCATGATTGTGTTTCTTTGTACTGAACACTTTTTCAACCAAAAGTGTCTCGAAAAAACGAAAAAACAAGCCAGTTTTCTGGGTGTATCTTCTAAAATTCACCTAGAGATTCTGCTTCTTACCAAAGATATGGTTCAAGTCAAAGAAATATACTCCTGACTTTCAATCGTTAATGTCCACGAATATATAACCAATGACCCGGTTTTCTGTTTTCAGGAGAATCGACATTTTATCTACGTATTTTTAAAACGATTCATTTACAACACAATTTTCTCTCTTCTAAATAGGTGCCTGATGCCAGAGCCTAAAAAGCCTAAATAAAAAAGTACCGTTTGATAACTTTTCCAGTTAACTCATTGATTCTTTGACAGATTTGTATATCATTGTTAAACAGAATTTACTCATCAACAGGTATTTAAGGCCGTAAATGTTCTGTTAAATCGGTTATATCTCCCTACACTGTGACTGGTACCGATTACTCTCGTCTAAGAGAAGTCTACTACACCAGCAAAGGTTTTATACTAATCATCACCAAGACACCATGATAAAAAAGTAGGCAATCACGCCCCAAATTGAAAACCCACTTTTTATGAACCCTGCATTCAATACACTCATTTCTCTTTTAGTGACCTTACCTGGGAATATTATAGGCCAATCCTTTGACATAAAAGGGATAGTGAGAGACAACAACAAAGTGGGTATTCCTTGCGCTACCATCAGCCTAAAAAATAAAGCGCAAGGCTACATTGCCGACGAAAAAGGCTACTATCAGTTAAAGGTAAGCCCAAACGATACTCTGGTGGTTTCGTCTCCGGGTTTTGAATCATCTTTCATTAGTATCAAGAATGTAGTTGTTCTATCGCCCTTATTTATTTATCTAGTTCCTAAAGAGGCCCTTCAATCGAAAAAGGTTGAAAATACTAACCTTTTTCAACGCTCGGCCATGGAAGGGATTTACGACCATCCTTCAAGCACAGCTTTTAATGCGACCGTTGGCCAGAGTGTAGCCTTAAAAATTGAAAATTCAGAGAAAAAAGAGGCACTTTTAAGCAAAATACACGCAAAATTTGACAAAAAGACCCTTGCCCAAACCAAATTAAGAATTAGGGTTTTTTCAATCAATCCTGTCACGGGAGAGCCTCTTCATGATTTATTGACCAAGTCAGTTATTGTCCCTATCACCTCTGAGACTTTTTTATTCGACATCGAACCTTACAATATAGCTATTCCCGCCGAAGGCTGTTTTGTGGGTTTTGATTGGATAGAAATGCCCAAAGGAATCAAAAAACAAACCCAGCTGAGTTCATCCAACACACAAGTTGATTTTTTAAAGCCTTGTTTAAAGACAACCTCGAAAGTATGCAGTACCAAAACTTTTTCGAGGGTTTTTGCGTCCGAGTGGCGCAGTTGGAGTCCAGCAATCAATGGCCATTGCCCAAGTAATGTATTTATTGCTGCAACGTTGAAGTACTAAATCAACCGTTTCACCGCGGCAAAACAATTTCTTGCTTTGCTTCAAACTTACCCTTAATCCGTTTCCAGTTTTGACGCAAAAGCCGCATTGTGGGTAGTTCAATCCAAAAAGTTATCGCCGAAGCCGCCCCAACACAACAGGCCATCATAATGAGGCTGTAAATCCAATTGGGCATGTGGGGCAACAAATGCTGCTGGAGCCACGGGCGAATAATTTCCGTACTAATTCGCTGGTGAATTAAATACAGTGAATAAGAGATATTGCCTAGAAAAAGGCTCACTCGGTTTACCAAAAAACCAAGTTCTTGGGAAAGAAACAGAAAAAAAGCGCCAAAGAAAACGAGAAGCATCCATACGTGCTCCTGGATTGTAATTACCCATTGAGCCCGCCCAAAGAAATTGTGTAGGTAGCATGATAGGATAAAACAGCAAAGTACTCCGAAATAACGGATGGGCGTTGCTTTCTTAAATCCAATTAAATAAAAAAATATACCCGCAAAAAACAAGGGGGCATGATTGATAAACTGCACTAAATGACTGATTTTTGCGTGTGTACCTGGCGCATACAGGCTACCCCAATAATGCCAATTGTAGACCAAAAATAGGCTTATCCAGATAAAACGCTCCATCCATTTGGCGGTATTAAGGATAAAAGGCAAAATCGCTAAAAAATAAAAAAAGTAGTTCAATACCCAACGTCCAATACGCTCCATCAATATCCTCCACGCCGAAGTAACCTTGCAACATTGTTAAATTCACCAAAAAATCATGTAAATGAATGGTACCACCATTGAGGAGTACCAAAGCAGAAGTGATACTAACAGCGACCCAATAAGCTGGATAAAGGCGCGAAAATCGCGCTACAAAGAAATCAACTGCATTGTGATTTTTTTCTAATGAATAAAAAATCACAAATCCACTAATCATAAAAAATAGGTCTACTCCACCTACTCCCAAATTCACCCAATGCCATGCAGCAGGCTGATTTACGTTAAAATGAAAAAAAACAACAAGGATGCAGGCAATCCCGCGTAAAGCATCCAACTCTAAAAGTCTATTTGGATGAATCATAAGCGCTGACAGGGTATCTTAAATGGGTTTAAGCTTATAAAAACAGCAGTTTGTTAAACTTCTGGAATCTTACCACCGACAAGTTTATAAAGAGTAATATCTCCTTACCATTCGTTGTAAAGGGCGGCAAAGTTGTAGAAAAAACAGTTGACAACAAAAGAGTAAAATAACATTCTCGTCAAAGAGTCATTGAAGGTATTTTGGGATGCACCAAAATAAACACGCCGCCGCAACTTCCCCTTAGCCAAAGCCCCGCAATGATTGCACATTCAGCGGCGATGAAAAGCATTAGTTCTTATTTATTTTTTCATTCTGATAGGGGGAAAAACACCCTAGATTGTCATTAGGGCAGAGGGCATCAGCAATTCCTCCATACAGCTATGAAAATGTACACTTTAATTGTTGCAGCCCTAGGGCTGTGCTCATTCTGTGCCGTTGACGACTCCCCCAAAATCCCTTTTCCAGAGCCGCCAACTTCGGTCAACCATTTGTTTTACATTCAGCGCAGCAACGACGCCAATACGGTCATGTACGATGCTAATTTACTCCCTAACAAACGCTTAAACCCCAAAACGCCTATTGACGTATACTGGATACGTTATGCAGAAAAAGGACAACGGGAGAAACTTTCAGCCATACAGTGGCAATTGGCGTACGGGTACCAACAGCGCATCAATTCGAAAGAAACTGAGTCGGTTGAGGTCCGCCTTAATGCCTTCCAAAACCGTTCTTTACAG
>JAIXPV010000771.1 GCA_027486105.1 Runella sp.
AACATAAAAACAAAAAAACAACGCATGGGCAGTAACGTATAAAGTACAAACTCCCTCTCTACTTCTCATATCGTCGGTAAATCCCTCCTTTAATTGATGGGTTTTCCGGGCGTTTTGGTTTCGGTCACTTTGATATTTCCGAATTTTATAATCCAGCGATTTTGCTTGTAAAAATCTTCATCCATCAAGTTTTGCAGCGATACATCTACATCTTTGGTGGTTTTGTCCTGATACATGATGTTTCCTTTTTCGTCTTTTCCCTTAAATTCCTGCGAAAAAGTGGCCGTAGTGTAATAGCCCCCGTCGGCACCTTTGCGGTAATCGCCCACGTAAGTCGCATCATAAAAAGTAATCTCTACCTGCGGATATTGCAGCGCCTTCAACCTCCTGAAATAATCTCCGACGGTTCGCGAAATCACCGCCGAACCTTTTTTTCCCGACGAAACCTGTACCACAGAACCCGGTTGAAACAACTTTATGGCCTCTTTGATAGCTTTATCCCGGTTTTCATCCGACTGTTTTTTATCCGAAATGATTTGGATATACTCCTGCAAACGCAGAATTTGCTGTTCGGTACGTTTTTTAAACTCCCCGTCCAATTCTTCCCGAGTCGGCTCTTTGATTTCGCCCTCATAGGCAGGCACCGACCCATTGTTGACGTTTCGATTGGGCAACGGTTGCTGAGCGCGGGCCAGCCCACCGACCAACAGCCCTCCCATTAACACACTAAGTATATATTGAGATTTCATTGGTTATCATTTAGTTGCAATACCCAACAACTCGGGGTTGATGATTGCTTCCGCCTCGCCTACCGATTCGTAGGTTCTAAAATTCCGCACATTGATTTTAAGTTTCAGGCCTGCTGTTCCCAGCTCATAGGTACCTTCCATCAAAAACTCTTCGTTTGGAACCGCCTTTAGAGGGTCCCAGTCTTCGGCATTAATCCATTTTATTTTTTTGAGCGCCAACGACGTAGTCAACTCGTTCTCTATCTTATAAGTATATATTTCTTCGCTTTTACCATCCTTTTTCATAAAATGCTCGGCTACCAGGCGCTTGGTGGTTGGCGGTAGTTTACTTTTCAGATTTTCAACCAATCCATTCAGGGTTGATGACAATGACATCAGCTCATTTTTTTCGATTGCCTCTTTTTTCTCCCATTCATCAACCGTCGGAAAAACCGCGATTGTGGTGGGGATTTTCACCTTTTCTACTCCTTTGACGGACAATTGTCGACTGTCCCATTTGCCGTTGGACTGACGGTAGCGGTCAAAGACAATTTTAATTTGTAGTAGATTTTCCTGCGTTACCATAACCCCAAAAAAATCCTTGCTTTTGGACTTTCCCACAAATGTTTTGGAGACGTAGACATCTACGTAAGGAACGCCTTTGTCTGAAAACAAAACAGGAGAAAAACGTGCATCATCCGCCTGAAAATCAACTTGATAGTTATCATACCATAAAAACAAATTATTAAGATAACTTTCCGCCTCGTACGCCTCAGGAAATTTGCCCGCCAGAATTAACTCACTAGGAACGATGTCATTGCCGATACTTACTTTATCGCCCTTTTTGAAGCAAAGCCTCACTAATTCTTTTTGGAAATTACTTTTGGTTTCCATGTCTTCGTCAGCAGAACCCATCGAACGAAGATTGAAGTAAAAATTATTTTCTAAAAACTCTCCAATTTTCACAATCAGATTATGCGACTCCTCCGCTGTCGGAATTGAAACCTTGGGCTTTGTGGGCACCAAAACGGGCACTTCCACGTCCATTTTATCCAACAATTTCCCTTGAGGATTTTCCAAACGTAGGATAAACTTGGCCGAATTCCCCTTTAACAATTTGGGCGTAACGCTCAACTTGGCCTCGTCTCCCACCGTTTTATTGGATTCTAACGGAGCAACTTTCTTGGAGGCGGGCACCGATAAACCTACGTTGGTGGGCGCTTGAACCACCTTTACAATCAAATCTTTGGAAGGCTCATCTGACTCATTCATCACCGCATACTTCAACGTCGGTTGGGAAAGCCGAGTGATAAACCCTTCACGGAGGCCTTCCCATTGAGTCATTGTTTTATCGAAATGAACCAAAGGCGTCGCGGGTTCTTGAACCGCCACAGATATTTTTTCGCTAAAACTATACGTGCCGCTTCCTTCTTGTACGGTCACACCCACGGTAGCAGTGGCGGTGGCAAAGTTAGATGGGATAAAAAACTCACATGGGATTATCGAAGTTTCTCCCGCCAAAATGGTGGTTAATCCGTTGGTGCTAGACAAAAGAGGCTGTTCATTTAAAGTGAGCGTAATACGCGGTTTTGTCAACATTCCTCGGCCTTCATTTTTGAGCATCAATTTGACGGCTTTTGCCCTGCGGCCTTTTTCTAGCACCAATTTTGCATCATTGGCCGCAAACAATCCGACCAGTTTCAGCTGTGGTGCTGGCGGACTAAACGTACTAAAACTAACGGGTAACTCATCCCAAACCGTGCCCGATTCGCTTTCCAAGGTCAATGTCAAGGCCGCTTTGCCGTCGGTGAGCAATTGATTGGTCCTAATCGTTATTTGAACCAGTCGACTGCCTCCTCCCCGTACATCACCCACCGCTACCAAAGGCTCAAACTCAATGCCTTTGACGGGGGCAGCGGGGGCAATTCTTATTTTTCCGTTATCAAAGCGTCCTTCTCCTTGGTTCCGAACGTGGATTTTGAAGGTCAAACTTCCTCCACCTTCCACCGATTCGGCGCTTTTGTCCAGTTTTTCTTTTTCAAAAAAGGGTTTTGGTTGTGGAACGGTCGCCAACTGATGATTTGACATCCATGCGGGGTCTAACTTCTGAAGAAATTCCAATGCTCGGTCGGTGGGTTCATCACGGTACGATTTTTCCAAAAGTTGCTTGGCTTCCTCTTTTTTTCCTTGCATAAAATAAATGATACCCAACTCCCGATTAGGAAAGTAAGCCGCCACGCCATTGCGCGTGGCAATGCTTTTTTTATCAACTCCAGAGCCTTGCAACGCCGCCTTCAAGTATTCAATGGCTTCGGGCCAATTTTTGGATTGGCTCAGGCTTTCTCCTTTTTTGTAATACGTCACGTAGCTTTGCCCTTTTGCCTCGGAGGCGGCAAAAATCAGCAACAGGCCAAAAAGAAGTTTCCGTAAGTTCATGTTAAAAAATATCTTCTACCAGATGGACTACCAGATCTACCGAAAAAGCGCTTTGGGTTGTTTGACTGGTCACTCCTACCGTATTTTGTGGATATTTCATTTGTTGAAAACCCGCATGAATCTTGAAACGGTCAAAAAAGAGGGTTGCTCCTGCGCTGAATCCATTGGCCTTACTGCTCGACCCGTCTTCGTTTAGGTGAGTTTGGAGGCGGTAGCCACCCATCACCCGAAACTCAACTTTTTCGGCATTGAAAAGCAAAAACTCTAGCCCACTGCGAAATTGATAATGGTTTTCGTTGCTGATAACGGGCGGGCGGGGCGTCTGAATGACCAACGGCAACCCCCGATTTGGGTCCAAGCTATTGTATTGATTGTACTCATAAAAAGTCTGGGAAATGGCTTGGTTTTTATAGGGCAACCATTCGGCGTCGGCGGCAAGCATCAGCAATGGAAAAAAGGGAAGGCGGTACGAAAACCCCATTCCGACCGTAAAAGGCATTTTATATTTTTGTTCGTAACTACGCAACTCAGTCGCATCAAGCGACGCATCGGTGACGGTACCGCTGTAAGTAAAATTATTGCGGAGATTGAAAGGAGTCGTTAGGCGGAGGCCTACGCGCAGCGGAACGTTGGCTTCATAAAAATCGGCCAAAAACCCCGTTACAAAATTTACCCCACTGATGTCATAAGTGCCCTCTCCTACCCGATTTACGTTCAAAGTGCGCTCCCCTGAGCTATAATTCAGTTTATTGCCCATTCCAAACCAGTAGTTGGCAGTCACGCCGATTCCAACGTAACGGCTAAGTTGATACGCCGCGCTCAGCGAAGCGTTGCTGATGGTCAGGTTATTTTTGATGCTTTCGGTAGCCGAGGCCACCGTGCGGTCAATGGTATATTTATTGGCATCCATTACACTTTGGTAAGCCACACCGAGTACTATATTTCGGTCCAAATCGCCAATCCGATAATGCTTTTCACCCTTTAGGCGAGAGGCCGAAAACGGCATCACCGCCCCAATAAAGGTGGCACCAAAATTGGAAGTGGTAGAAAATCGAGTAGCATCAATGGGAACTTGAAGCGTAGTATTTCGGCCCGAACACACTAGATGGGGGCCAATGCCTTCGGCCAATTCATCATCATAATTGAGCATAGCAATGCCCGCTGGATTCCAATACATCGCGGTAGCATCGTCGGCTACCCCGATGAAGGCCCCTCCCATCGCCATTGCCCGACTCCCAGGTCCAGTAGCGTTTAGATTTAGATTTTGGGCCATACCCACATACGACAGCAGCAA
>JAIXPV010000732.1 GCA_027486105.1 Runella sp.
AAAGTGGGTTTCAAAAACGTACTTGATTTTAGCTCCGTCGCGGGCGGCGCGTTCAATATAGGGCGTTACTTCACGGAGCGGATCAATGACCGCCACTTCACCTTCACTTTCGATATAGTACGCTCCCTGCGCCAGACAACCAGTATAAATTTGTTCGATTTTCATCTTCGTATGAATTACATCCTATTGGAAACCTCCCTCCGTTTCACTACTCAAAAAATCAAATTTAAAAGGGCTTAGTTCCCCACTCTCCCCAGAATCACATCGAAGCCTCTTTCACTTTAGCGTCAAAAATCCCCGTCAACACCTGACCATTTCGTTTGATTTGCAGAAAAATACGGTACTGCCCTGCTTTCGGGAATGCGTACGGGAACACAATTCGGTTTTCGTGTTTCATGCCTTCCATATCGTGCGCGCTCATGCTTGCCATCAACAGCTGGTCACGTTGGGCAGGGGCCAACAGTTTCAAACCCGCGATGTAGCGGTCAATGCTGTCCCGAAATGCTTTGGCATCGGTAGTATAACGAAAAATTTTGGTGGTATCGGCTAGGCGGCTTTGCATAATTTGCTGCGCGGCCATCGAGTATGTACCTACGGGATGCAAGTGAATGTAGACCGAGCCATCAGAACGCACAATGGCCGCGTGGCCATTCATGCCCAGATACGGCTCCAATACCGCTGGTTTGCCGTCGGGGCTGAAGACTTCAAAAGCCAGTTGGTAAGGTTTTCCAGCGTCAAACGAAACTTCTGGTTTGCCCTCCCATACGATGGAGGTGCCATCTTTCAGTTTGGTTCTGGTGCCTGGTTTTCCGCAGATAACCACATTTTCATCAATGGGGATTTGCTTTGGATTATTGAGCGGGTCGGTCACAACATAAGTATCTTCTGGATCGGTTTTCAATGCTGCATTACCATATATTTCTGGAATATCAATGGTATCCGTAATGGTTTCGGCAAAGCCAGAGCGTTGCACCACGTCGGCATAGACCAAGTATCTTCCCGCAGGCAGTTTGGGCAAATACGCCTCAAAGGTGGTTGTATCACGGCGTTCGGGATGAAGGTGTGCAAAGGCGTCTAGTGTATTTTGGCGTACCAAAAACAGGTGCATCAGTTTTCCGTGGTCAGGGATGAGAAAGCTCATCACCGTACGGCGCTGTGAGCTTTTATTGATGGAATTGGTATCTACTTTGAGTTGAAAAACACGCTCATTGTCTTGATTAATAATCTTGGCACTTCCCAAAATAGGCTTATACATGTACCTTTTATAATCATCAGCCCAGCTATTCCACCAACCACTGCCGATGTAGAGTATACCAGTACAGGCCGCTGCCGCCACACCCATCGAAACCCACCGCGAACGACGCTGTTTGGGTGTAAGACTCACTCCTTTTCGAAGCAGTCCATCGCTGGCACTTGCGCCGATGGCGGTAATTAAAATCACGACCAATAACAAACCCAAAATACTCAGCAGTACGCCCAAACCCGCTGGCATGTCACGTTGGGCTGTCGAAACCGCCACAATCGGAACAATCAATTCCTTTTTCCCATCGTCTCCATCTAACGTAATCTGCACACTAGAGGCTCCACCCGCCATGAGCCACACGATTCCCTGAAATTGTCCCGTTTGATTTGGCACGGGGCTAATTACGTCAAACGACGGAGCACCTTTATCGCCCGTACGAAAATAAATGGGCCGCGCCATTACACTGGTTACGTTTCCGCTTTCCACATAGACGGTCACCTGCGCCGTGCCTGGAATGACATCGGGTGGTTGGAGGCTGACCAACACGCGATAAGCGCCCGCCTGCCCTTGAAACAGCACACCCGCGCTACCAACGTGCGCCACTGAAGCAATAGAATATAAAAGGCAAAAAGAAAAAACAACAAAAAAGGAATAGGCTTTTAGAAGACGCATGGTCAGGAATTTTAGGGATAAAAAAAGGGGGCGCAGGAGTTATCTTCGCCCACTTTGGGTGCATTAATAGTTCGTTAACAAGGTGATATTGTGCGGTTTCATCGTTGAATTTTGCGCATCCACTTGCCCCATGCCAATCCTACTCGAGAAGAAATGTAGCCAAACCCAATCGCGTAGGCAATTCCAATGCTGAAATCAGTGGCATTTTGTAGCACCCAAGGGGCGTATTTGTAGCGGTATTCCCAATCAGGATCATTGCCGAAATAGTAATAATGGCTGCCAAAAAACCAGTTGCGGGTATAAGGCGACTCCTGCAAAAATGAGCCAAAAGGCCATTGCACAACGAGCATTATTATCACAAAAACTACGCTCATGATGGCTGCCATCACCCAATCATTGATGTAAGTATAACGGTTCAGAATCCAGTCCATCGCCAAAGCGGGCACAATCAATAACAAAGGAAAAGCAAATCCCTGATAATGGTCAATATGATTCCAGATGGGCCCCAACTTAGGTTCGGCAGGAAACAAAGGAATAATCCATAAAGTAAGGCACATGAGGGCTGTATAAACGCCCGTAACTGAAGTGATGGTCCAGCGTCCGCCTGCTCCTCGGCCAAAAGCCAACAGCACCAACGGAAACGCCATCGCTGATACTTTATAAAAACTTGAATTGTGCATTTCCCACTTCCCTATTTCTTCCGAAAGCAGGGTATACCACATCGTCACCAAAAAACCCGCCGACAACGCAAAGAGTAGGTTGAGCCGACGGAGACGTCGTTTTGTATAGTCAGTATGTTGAGCGCCCGTCGTTTGATTTTTTACGGCCAAAACGCTCACAATTGCCCCAAACTGCACTCCGATGATTCCCAGCGCCAAAACGGTATGCGGGGGAGAAAGTATCTGAACATCAAGACCGTATGTACCATGCCACCAATCATCAAACGGAGCCGAGGTAAGCATCATCAACGCACCCCAGATGCAGAATAATGCTCCCAACGAGCTATAAAAAAAGCCCCAAACCTTTACACTTTGCGCTTTCTCGATCACCGAACCTTTGAACGTTGTATACAGCACTTGATAGCCCGAAAAAAGCCCAGAAACAATCGCTCCCACGTATATAATGACGTGAGGAGGTGAAAAAAGGCCATCACGCCCAATACTTAGGTGCCAACAAATGTCCCAAATAAGACCTACAATAACGCACAAGGATGAAAATACAACCGCATATAAATACGGAGGGATGCCTAAAAGAAAGTCAGACGATGAAACGCGCTGATAGTCAGATGATTTTTCAAGAGAGGGCGAAAGCGGGCTTGCCATAACGAATCCGAATTAAGGTTAATAGGTTGATTGAGAAGTAACACAAGCGGCATAGAAATTCATACCATTCTTTCTTTTCAAAAGAAAAAAAGTCCTTTTTCTCTACGCCAAATGGTGCTGAATGGGCTATTAAAAGTACTAAAAACCAATGACAATCCAAAAGCCCTATTCCCCCATCCAATTTCGGAATTCTCCGGCTTTATCTCGGCTGATAAATACTTCATCTTCAGTACTCGGCCGTAAATCCAATTTGAGCCGACTGTTGAAGTGTAAATGGATTTTATCTACGGATTTTGGACAAAGAATCACCTGCCGATTGGCCCGAAAAAACTGCTTTGGATTCAAAATACATTCAAGTTCGTCAAGGGTATAATCCACCACGTAAGAGCGCTCGTCCCAAGTCTTGACAAAACTCAATCGTTCCTGACTGTAAAAATAGGCAATGTCATCGACCGAAACAGGCACAAGCCGCGACCCCTGTTTCAACAAAAAACGCTCCCGGTAGTCCGAAGGAGATACTTTTGTTTGCTTGATAAGATGTACCAATTCATTGACATCCAAGTGATTTTCGGCCGTTGTTCCGTACAACTTCTTCAATTCTTGAAATTTATATAGGCTCCGTTTCAGGGCCTCTTCATCAATAGGCTTAAGCAGGTAATCTATGCTGTTGACTTTGAACGCCTGAATGGCGTATTCGTTGTAGGCGGTGGTGAAGATAACGGGGCTTTTAACTTCCACTTGACTGAATATTTCAAAACTTTGCCCGTCGCACAATTCAATGTCCATCAACAACAAATCAGGGCGTTCGTTGTCACGCAGCCATTGGATAGACGACTCCACACTGTCGAGCATCGTGATTACCTCAATGTTTTCATCGCATTCCTGCACCATCGCTTTCAATTGCCGAGCAGCCAGCGCTTCATCTTCAATAATGACTACTTTCATTACCTATTGTCTTAAATCGGTTCTTGATTATTACTTTCTAGTTTCCGAAGGTCTATACTATGCTTTAATCGTTTTTTCATTGGCGCTCAATTCGCCGATGAGCGGTACTCTCACCTCAAAAACCTCTTCTTTTTCATAAATCTGCACATGAGGCTGTCGGAGCAAGGCATATTTTGAGGCAATATTCATGAGCCCTTTTTTGCTCGAAGGCATTCCGTTATTGGGCTTACACTGAAGGTTATTTTGCACAATAAGCTCTCCCGAATTATTAGTAAATATCTTGATATTCAATGGCTTGGCAATAGATACCATATTGTGCTTAACGGCATTCTCGACCAACAATTGAAGCGTCAGGGGCGGGATTTGGGCGTGGCGATACGCGGGGTCTACGTTTACTTCCAAACCAATGCCGTCTTCAAATCGGGTTTTCAACAATCCAAAATAGGCATGGGTAAATTCCAGTTCTTTTTCGAGAGAAATTAGTTGCTGCTCATTGCTTTGCAAGAGATACCGATACACCTGCGACAAATCGCCAATGAACCGCACCGCCGTTTTGTTTTCGTTGGATTTCACCAACGCCTGAAGTGTATTGAGGCTGTTAAATAAAAAATGGGGTTGTACCTGATTTTTTAACGAATCCAACTGCATTTCGAGGTTGGCGCGGCTAAGTTCTTCCGTTTGGCGTTTACTAATTAACCATTGCCGAAAAAAATAACGACTTTCATAAACGGCAAAAATGATGGCCAGATAAAATAGATTCAGCCCAAGCATAAAGAGCGTTTCGGGGTAAAACCAGTCAAATTTGGGCTTATCGCTATAGACAAAATAATCGAAGAGAATCAACCGTTGGGCCACCAACACTACCACCACCGGAACACTAAGCAACCCCAAGGCAATGAGCCGTTGACGAACATTTTCAAGGCCTGGATTACGACGACGCACCTCAATAATCATCCAACGCCCCACAATCCACGAAAAATACACCGAGGCCAGTCCCGCAATGAGAAATTTGGCCGCAGTGAAGGTATCATCACAAAGCGTAGGTAAATTAAAAAAAACGGTTGCTACAGCCCAAAGTACAATCGGGCCAAGAAAGAGCAATCGTTTATCGTTGAGGGTGACTTTCATCGCAGTGCCAAAAAATTCATTCTGTTAATTACAAATTTAAACCTATAATTAACAAATCGGAGGTTGCTGGCGAACGAAAGCCCTAAATTAGAGGCTGAACCGTCGTAATTTAAAATTCAAAGGTTAAATAACAGGCCGGGTTCTGCTACCGCGTTCGTTGATTTTTTTGCAGCAAACCAATTCCCCATCTACACATTTCGTAGCCGACGATTTCACGGAAGGATGACTAAAAGCCGCTTTGAGCGACAGAGATTCTGAACTCAGGCTACAACCGCCGATGGCAACCAAAACGCTGAAAAACAGGATATTTTTTAAGTAAAGTCTATTTTTTAACATGGCTATATCGTTTATGAGTTCAAGAATATGATGTATCAACGCTCATAAAACGCTCAAAATTACATTAATACCCTGATTTATCAATAAATTAATTGTTGTGGTACAAAATTTCTATACTTCATTACCGCACCAACTTACCCCCCTACAAATTTGCCCACGCAGACAGCATAAAAGCGGCTTTTTTTGGGCAAGCCAATGCCTACTTTTTCAATTTCTTGATTATCAGCTCCCTTATAAAACTTACAAATCGATTTGCTTTTACCTCTCAGAAAAAAAATAGTAGAATTTTTATATAAAATTATATATTTTAATAGTACATATCCCCTACTTTTGACTATAGACCTTAAACCCTTTTCTTCATGTCTGCCCAAACCCCCTCTCTCCGCTATGCATGGTACGTCGTAGCGGTGCTTATGCTTGCTTATATTTCTTCGTTTATTGACCGCCAGGTACTCACTTTACTGGTCAAACCACTCAAACGAGATTTTGGCGTTACCGATACGCAGGTAGGGCTTTTGATTGGGTTCAGTTTTGCCATTTTTTATACATTTCTCGGTATTCCGATTGGTCGCTTGGCCGACCGACGTAGCCGCAAAAGCATCATCTTGTGGGGAATTGTTTTATGGAGTTTGATGACCGCGATTTGCGGTGTAACAGACACCTACAGCCAACTTTTTTTTGCGCGCGTGGGGGTAGGAATCGGTGAAGCCGCCCTGTCGCCCGCCGCTTATTCGATGATTACTGATTTGTTTCCACGTCATAAACTTGGAACCGCCATGGGTATTTACAATCTAGGGGTGTACGTTGGCTCTGGGCTCTCGATTTTGTTGGTGGCCCTCATACTAAAGCTTATCAGCGTAGAAGGCATGTGGCAAGTTCCTTTTTTCGGAGAAATATACCCGTGGCAGACGGTCTTTCTAATCGTAGGGGCTCCAGGTTTACTAATTGTGTTGCTGATTGCCTTTACGGTCAAAGAACCCATGCGCCAGCAAACCTCCAAGGCAAAAGTTGAGATGTCAGAAATTCGAGCCTATTTCAGCGCCAATCGTTTTTCTTTGTTGTCTCTTTTTTTCGGAATTGCCTTCATGGCGTTCAGTTCTTACGCCACTACCTCCTGGACCCCTACCCTTTTTGTCCGTAAATATGGCTTGGCCGAAGCACAGGCAGGATTATTGTTGGGAGGGATTGTCACGATTTTTTCAACGGCTGGTGTCTATTTGGGTGGTAGATACGCCGACAAATTGACCAAAGATGGCTACCCCGATGCCAAAATGCGCGTTGGCTACCAAGGAATGCTCATTGGCACTTTTCTGGCCGTCACTATTTTGGCGATGATGGCATTTACCTCGGCTCCTTTGCCGCTGTTTGTGGTTTTATTGGCCCTGATTTGCTTTTTCACGGCTCTTCCTTACGGTGCCGCTACGGCCGCACTTCAGGAAATGGTTCCAGCGCCGATGAGGGCTACCTTTTCCGCTTTTTTCCTGTTTGTGGTCAACATCGTCGGGCTAGGCGGTGGGCCTTTGGCGGTAGGTTTCATCAACGATAAAATATTTGGCGACCCCAATCAAGTTCACCTCTCATTGGCTTGTACGGTACTGCTAGGATGTGGGGGTTCATGTCTGCTCCTGTACCGAGGTTTAAAGCCGTTCGTTCGTAGTACCGAAAATGCACGATTAGCCATCAATTAGCAGGTTAATCCTCAATTTTAGTCACAAAAAGCACCTCTCAGTTTGAGTTGTATCTATTCAGAAGCCCAATAGCTTCAAGGGATTTATATTGGTTTTTCGGTAAAAAAAACATTCTCCTCACTTTAGTTATTAATCAATAACTCCCCGACCAAATGATAAAATACATAGCCTTTGCCTCGGCGGCGACAATGCTCCTGCTCATTCGTCAAACCGCGACCGAACCTATGCCGCTTGCGGTTCCCTATTCCACCTCCACTACATTCGAAACCGCGCAGAATAACTACAAAAATTTCTGCTCGAGCTGTCATGGAGAAAAGGTAGAAATGTTTGTAGACCGCCAATGGAAACACGGCAAAACCAAGCCTGATTTGATAAAAAGCATTACAGGAGGGTATCCTGACAACGGAATGCCATCATGGGGTGCAGCACTCAAACCCAAAGAAATTGAAGACCTAGCCGACTACATTCTCGAAGGCATTGAAAAGGGAAGCAAATATAGTTTTGCTGCCAAACCCAAATCCAACGTGTTTGCTTCGGCCGAACTTACCGTAAAATTAGACACGGTAGCTAGTGGACTGAGCAGCCCTTGGGGAATGGTATTTTTGCCCGACGGTGATTTGATTGTAACCGACCGCACGGGAGAGATTTATCGTGTGGGCAAAAACCAACAGAAAACCAAAATAACGGGCGGCCCAGCAGTATTGGCCGAAGGACAAGGAGGATTGCTCGACGTAGAGTTGCACCCCAAGTTTACCCAAAACGGCTTTATTTATTTTTCTTATTCGGCCTTCAAAACCGAAGGAAACGACAAACTCTCGACGACGGCCGTGATGCGAGCCAAGTTGGAAGGTACAACACTGTCAGACCAGAAAATCATCTTTGAGGCACAACCTTATCTCAAAACCCGCCACCACTACGGCTCTAGACTCGAATTTGACAGAAGTGGACTTTTGTATGTTTCTGTCGGCGACCGTGGCCAACACGTCCCATTACTACCCCAATCGGTAGAAAATGACTGTGGAAAAATCCACCGCCTCAACGACGATGGAAGCATTCCCGCCGACAATCCGTTTGTCAAAAAAGACAAAGCCCACGGCTCTGTGTTTTCATACGGCCACCGCAACCCACAAGGCACCGCACTCAACCCAATCACGGGCGAATTGTGGGAGCACGAACACGGCCCTCGTGGCGGAGATGAAGTCAACATCATCAAAAAAGAAACCAATTATGGCTGGCCAGTGATTTCCTACGGAATTAATTACGACGGAACCGTTCTCACCCCAAACACAGCCAAGCCTGGCATGGCCCAACCCAATCACTATTGGATTCCTTCGATTGGCCCCAGCAGTATGACCTTCGTAATGGGCAACCGCTACCCCGCTTGGAAAGGAGATTTGCTCGTAGGATCGTTGCGTTTTAAATACCTGAACCGTTGTAAAATACAAAACGGAAAAATCGTTAAGGAAGAGATTCTCCTCCAAAATTTGGGGCGTTTGCGAAACGTACAAATGGGCAATGACGGCTACATCTACGTGTCGGTCGAAGACCCTGGATACGTATTCCGGTTAGTGCCAGTTCCAGTGAAATAAGCATGTTACGCAATCCATTCAAAGAGGTCGGGCCATCCCGACCTTTTTAATTGGCCAAAAAACCGTCTTTTAAAGGTACAAATAGGATTTTGGCAAACTTTCCTTTTATTTTTACGGTTCTAATTACGTACAACAAAAAGCGTTAACTGAGTTTTTATTAATCACCCAGTAAACCATTTAACCAATAACGGATTATATTCCCCCATGGGCGACCTAACCATCAATAAAGAAAAGATACTTCAGGCTCTCAGTACCGTTCAGGAACCTGACCTCAAGAAAGACCTCGTGACCCTCGGCATGATTCGCGATGTTGAAACAGGCATTGACCTCATCAGCTTTACCGTGGTGCTTACCACGCCCGCGTGTCCCCTCAAAGAGCTCATTCGGAAAGAATGTACGGATGCCATTCACAAATTTTTCGGTGACCACATCCGGGTAGATATAAAACTTACCGCTGACGTCACAACGACGCGCACGGGCGGGCCAGTCGTACCGCAGGTAAAAAACATCATTGCCATAGCTTCTGGAAAAGGAGGTGTTGGAAAATCGACCGTTACGGCCAACTTGGCCATGGCACTCTCACGCTCAGGGGCCAAAGTTGGAATTCTCGACGCTGATATTTACGGGCCCTCCATGCCCGTTATGTTTGGGGCCGAAGATATGCAACCCCGCATCGTGCAGCGCGACGGTCGCAACATGATGGTTCCTATCCAGCAATGGGGCATTAAGTTGATTTCGATGGGCTTTTTGGTCCCCGCCGACAGTGCCACCGTATGGCGCGGCCCCATGGCTAGTACGGCATTACGCCAATTGATTGGCGATGTAGAATGGGGCGAACTGGATTACCTGCTCATTGACTTGCCTCCCGGCACTAGCGATATTCACCTAACGCTCGTTCAGGCACTACCCGTTACGGGAGCGGTCATCGTGACTACGCCTCAAAAAGTTGCCTTAGCTGACGCCATCAAAGGATTGGCCATGTTTCGCCAGCCGCAAATCAACGTGCCAGTCTTGGGAATTGTAGAAAATATGTCCTACTTTACCCCTGCCGAATTGCCTAACAATAGGTATTATCTTTTTGGAAGGGACGGTGGTCAGCAATTGGCCGACAAATTTGACGTTCAGGTATTAGGACACATTCCTTTAGTACAGGGGATTCGCGAAGGCGGCGACGAAGGTCGTCCGGCGTATTTGAGCGATGATCTCATCACCAAAGAAGCTTTTCAGGAAGCCGCCGAAAATCTGGCGCAACAAGTAGCGATTCGCAACGCTACCTTGGCCAAAACCAAGCAGGTAGAGATTAGAGTATAGTATCGACTGAAAAATAGCATCTAAGCGCATTATTTTATAAAAAATGGAAACACTTCAAGCTGATTCACTTAAAGCTCGCGTCGAAACGGCGCTCAACAGCATCCGCCCTTATCTGGAAGCTGACGGCGGCAACGTAACGGTGAAAGAGATTACCGACGACATGACGGTTCGACTCGAACTTGTTGGTTCATGCAGCTCATGCCCCATGTCAACCATGACCTTCAAAGCTGGGCTAGAGGAAGCGATTTTAAAATCCGTTCCTGAAATAAAAAAAGTAGAGGCCATAAACCTCACTCCTGCCTATTGAAATTTATAAAGGGGCAAAAAATAAAATTTACTTTTGCCCCTTTATAAATTTAGTAATTCCACCACTCTTTGACGGGATACTCACCGCCCCCAACTTCCACTTTCTCGCCAATCATGGGCGTTGTGATGGGTTGATTCAACGCTTTTGCTTTTTTCGTGACGCGTTGGATGGATTCATTCCACGGGTGCAATGCCAGCGTAAATTTACTCCAATGGACGGGCAAAAGTAATTTAGCTCGTAGCTCAACCGCCGCTTGGGCCGTTTCTTCGGGCATCAGGTGAATGTACTTCCAATAGTCGTTGTATTGCCCACATTCCAAAATAGCCAAATCGAAAGGACCATACTTTTCTCCAATTTCTTTAAAGTGCGTATCATACCCAGAATCTCCCCCAACATAGATGTTGTGCAGCGGTGTTTTTAGAATAAACGACGACCAAAACGTCTGCATCCGCTTAAAACCACGCCCTGAAAAATGCCGGGCCGGCGCAGCAGTAATGTCAAACGTACTGTCGAGTGCTGTTTTTTCCCACCAATCCAATTCCGTAATCTGAGACTCCGCATAGCCCCAATGCGTCAAATGCGACCCAACTCCCAAAGATGTAATTACTCGCTTTACCTTCGGTTGTAACTTCTTGACCGTTTCATAATCCAAATGGTCATAGTGGTCGTGCGTAATAATCAGGAGGTCGAGTACTGGAAAATCATCAATTGAATACACATTACTTCCGTTATAATTGGCCCCCAAAAAGGAAACTGGCGAAGCATTACCGCTAAAAACGGGATCTACCAATATATTTTTCCCGTCGATATGCATAAAATAAGAAGAATGCCCAAACCACACCACCACGGGTTTATCAGACGAGATTTTCTTTAAATCGGTCTTAACCGAAGGCAGTGCTTTGTTTGGTTCTTTGTTTTCAACCTTCGGAATATACAGTTTTAGGATGTCAAAATAAGTAACGCCTTCGGCCAAATCAGGGGTAAAGTGCTCATTTTGAAAGGCTCCATTTTTGTAATGCGGCGAAGTACGAATACGTTCGAGACGGAGTTCGGCGGGATTTTTTCCGAATTGGGGCTGCAGCATGTACACATACCCACTGAGGGCAATGACCGCAATGAAAATGAATAAAATCAACATTGTTTTTTTTAATTTGCTAAACATGGGTTGCTATATTTCCAATTAATAAGTGAGTGCTTACTTACTACTTGACTACAAAAATTGGGCATTTAAAAAATTTAATTCCTTAACTTTTGAGTTGGCTTTGTTGATACTTAGATTTCAGAAATGAGAGCGTTTGCGCAATAAATGCCTCCGAAGGTTGCTGCATCAACTGATTACTCAAACCGTCGAGCAGCATGACTAACAACAAAACTTCTTTTTGGGGTTCGGCGTAGCCCAGTTGGCGAAATGCATCGGTGAGGACCTCCACCAACTCAAGATAATACCCACTCGGGCGGTACGACTGCCCTCGGTATTTTTTTTGCCATTTGAGCGAAAACTGTAGTTTCCAAAATTCGCGTTCTTCGCTAAATAGCTTCACTGGTAATTCAATGGTGGCATGAATTTTGGCCAAAGGCTCCGGCAGCGCCACAATGGATTTGACGTGCCGCCCCATTCGTTCTTCACTCATGGCCAAGATGGCATCCATCAATCCCTCCTTATTCGTAAAATGCCGAAAAATCAGTCCTTCCGAAACCCCCGCTTCTTTGGCAATCTGGCTCGTGGGAGTCGTGTCAAATCCCCGTTCTGCAAAAAGTTTGAGCGCTGTTTCTAGAATCAGTTCCTGTTTTTCGGTCATAACTAAAAGTGAGTAATCACTTACAAAACTAAAATTAGCTTTTGAGGGTTCCCGATGTTTAAAATTTTGTTTAGAATACCATGATTTATTTACGAAACCCAACCTTTCAATAAGCCCTGATGGTCATGTTGGAGAAGTAGTTCAAACAGGCGCGTTGTAGCGGCGGCATCGCCCATGGCGCGGTGGTGATTTGTGTGCTGGATTTGCAAGTCCCGGCAAATATTACCCAAGCTATACGATTTATAGCCTGGAAAAATTTTACGACTTAACCGAACTGTACACAACGTATCGCGGTCAAAATACTCGTCTAAACGACCAAATTCGCGCCTCACAAATCCGTAATCGAAGGTAACATTGTGCGCCACAAAAGCGGCGTTTTGAGTCAATCTGCGCACATCATCCGCAATTTCTTCAAACGTGGGTGCGTCTTTCACCATCTGGTTATCAATCCCCGTCAGTTGGGTAATAAATCCAGGAATCCAACACTTAGGATTGATGAGGCTTTGAAAGGAGTCGATGACCTGTTGACCATCGTGACGCAAAATGGCAATTTCGGTAATTCGGCTCGTGTCGTACCCGCCGCCGGTGGTTTCAATATCTACAATCGCAAACATAAAAGAGCGTATATAATGCACAAAAATACGGGAAAAATACCGAAAGGATACGTGCAAACGCCCGTTGATTTGCCCCCGTCTAAAATCGCACTTTTGTAGGACACATTCACCCCTTAATGTTATGACAGTTCTACACCTTACACGAACTCCAAATGGCTTAGAAGGCCTCCGTTTGCCGTTGAACTCCCACAAAGTCTTCGTCCCCCTACGCGACATCATACGCTTGGAAGCACCGCGAAATTACACATTGTTTGTTGTCCGAAACGGTCAAAAAATATTGATTTCAAAAACCATTGGTTTTTACGAAGTGCTATTACCGCCCAACTTTTTGCGGGTCAACCGAGGGTGTATCATCAATACTGCTTACATAGACTTTTCGCTGGGTGAACATTTCCGACTTAAAGACGGATATGAAATTCCAGTATCTCGAAGAAAAATAAAACAACTCGAAGCTCTGCGAGACGTTGCTTAAAAAAGAGGCAATGCCCTCCACGCGAAAGCATTGCCTCTAATAAAACCCTAAGTGAGGACTATATGCCAACATCTTGCTACTGTTGCTTTCTATTGAGACGCTGGATGAGCATTTGGGTAAACATCTGCTCAGCCTTATACAGCTCTGCCAACTGCCTGACATTAATCACCTTAAGGAATTTATTCATGTATTCGCGCTCCAAATCCACTTCTTTTTGTTGGAGGTTGAGTGTTTCTTTGAGATTGGTCAGAATCTTTTCGTCGGGCGTTGTGAGC
Organism: Runella sp.; assembly: GCA_027486105.1. Lineage (GTDB taxonomy): Bacteria > Bacteroidota > Bacteroidia > Cytophagales > Spirosomataceae > Runella. The sequence continues at coordinate 13,702 of JAIXPV010000732.1, forward strand.
GTATTGGTTTCAACGATGAGTTTTCTCATTTGCTTTCGAATCTCCCTTTTTCTGTCGTCAAACTCGTTATAGACGGGCCAAAACTGCTGCGACTGCTCTGGGGTAAGGTTTAAGCGGTTGGTAATCAGGCCAATTTTGGCATTTTCGATTTTCTGATGTCCTCCATCCTGCGCGTAAGAGGCACTAACCAATAGGGTGCAAACAAATACAAATACGATTTTTTTCATCACTAGCATAAGTTTCAAATAACGGATTGATACACTAAATTGCTTCCTCCAAGTCTTCTTCCTGAATGGCTTTGCGGAGGTCTTCATCGTTGACATTGAGCTGTTGCAACAAAACATCTTCCCCAGCGTAAGTCTCATTTACCTGCGGTTCTTCCGCCATTTCTTGCTGGGTAATGTGATTATCTTTCAAATACGTAATAATCTCATCGTCTGACACTTGACTCAGGGTTTCTTCGCCTAGCGAAAGTTGTTTTTGCGGGTACGTAACCCAAAGTAAAACGCCGACCACACTCGCCGCCGCCCCGAGCAAAGCGGTTCGTTTCCACGACCAACTGACCGTAAATGAAGTTTCTTTCTCAGCTATTTGCTCGTAAATGCGGGTTTGTACCGTTGAAGGTAATTTCTCAAAATAGCCTTCTGGTTCCCGAAAAGGAAGCTTACGTTCGAGGTCGTCTAGTTTTATCCGTTTCATTTTTTCTCAGGTTCTGCAATGCTGTGGATGAAGTGGTGAGTCGTTTTCTATCGCGCAAAATGAGCCGTGGAGAAAACGTATTTATCTTTTGACAAAGCTTTTATACTAAAGTTTAATCTTCTCCGTTTAAAAACTTTTCAATTTTTGTCACTGCATGGTGATAGCTTGCCTTGAGTGCCCCCACTGAAGTGCCGGTGATGTCGGCAATATCTTCGTACTTAAGGTCATCAAAATACTTCATGTTGAACACCAACCGCTGTTTGTCGGGCAAGGTCAGCAGCGCTTTTTGTAGCTTCAACTGAATTTCGTCACCCGAAAGCGGTGAATCGGTTTCGCCCGCGGCGGCTTCCAGTTTTTCTAGTAACTCGCCTTCTACATCGTGAATGGGAATAAAAAAGCGGCGACGTTTTTTATTCAAAAAATTCAAACATTCGTTGGTGGCAATGCGATACAGCCACGTAAAAAGCTGCGCATCTCCTCGAAAGGTTTCTAATGCTTGCCACGCTTTAATGAAAGTCTCTTGCGTCAAATCATCGGCATCGTCGTGGTCAATGACCATCTTGCGAATGTGCCAATAAATTTTTTGCTGGTACTTTCGTACCAGCTGATTGAAAGCAAAATTGCGGCTTTCGGGATTGGCAAATTTTTCAAGAATGGCTTGATCTGTCATCATTTAGGAGTGAGGAATCAGCAGGGAGGAGTGAAAAACTTCTTCTCACTCCTCCCTGCTGGCTTCTCCGGCTACTTTTTTCTTGCAATCGCCCGTTTGGCGGCTGCTACAATATCGTTGGCGGTGAGGCCGTATTTTTCCATGAGTTGCGCAGGCGTACCGCTTTCTCCGAAGCTATCTTTCACGGCAATAAATTCTTGCGGATAAGGCGTTCCCTGAATCAACAACTCAGCGATGGCACTTCCCAATCCTCCCGCTACCTGATGCTCTTCGGCCGACACCAAACAACCCGTTTTCTTCACCGATTTTAAGATGGCTTTTTCGTCCAAAGGTTTAATCGTGTGAATATTGACGATTTCGGCATTGATGCCTTCTGCTTCGAGCATTTCGCCCGCTTGGATAGCCTCCCACACCAAATGGCCTGTGGCAAAGATACTTACGTCGGTACCTTCATTGACCATCCACGCTTTGCCGATTTCAAATTTTTGGTCAGCATCCGTAAATACGGGGATAACTGGCCGACCAAAACGCAGATAAACAGGACCTTCGTGTTCTGCCACGGCGATGGTAGCCGCTTTGGTTTGGTTATAATCGCACG